>MFRQ01000137.1 GCA_001784615.1 Candidatus Melainabacteria bacterium RIFOXYA2_FULL_32_9 | reverse complement strand
CGGGATGACAATACAACGATTTAAAAATTTTTATTTCACCCAAACATTGACGTTTTTGCTGATTATAAATTTATAATCAAGACGTTTTGTTTATCCTTAACCCGAATTTCTAAATCGATAAAAAGCTTGATATAACGCAATTAAAAATAATTATAATACCTAAAAATACTTTTATAACTTTATTTTAGGGTGAGTTTTCAGATAATTGACCTATAGCTTCATCTAAATTCCTTAAAGAATAGCCTATTTCATAAGGACAAAAACCTTTTTCATCAATTAGTTGCTTTTCAGCTTCCAGGATTAATTCTCTAGCTTTGATTAATTTTTCAACTGAATCCATATAACCATTCCCCTTAATTATTTTAAATTTATTTGCAAAGAACCCTTAATTACATTGTTTTCTGCTTTTATAGTAAATAAAGCAGCTTTGATATTATTCTTAATTTTATCTAGAAAAACTTTATTTTTAATTCCTGCTTTTTCTGCTTCTAACTTTTTCAATCCCTGTATATCAACATATGCCAAAAACCTAAAATCATTTAAATTTTGAACATTTAATCTTTTATATATGTCTTTCTCGGTTATATTTAATTTATTTTTGTCACTAGCATCAATTAAGGATTCAACAGCCAGCTTTTCTCCAATAGCATATAAATCAGGAGTTATTTTGCCATAATTTATCATTAAAGAATGCTTCTTGTCTGAAATTAAGCCTAAATCCAATTTTTTATAAGTTATAGTTGACATTTCTGCTGAAGGTAACTGCAAAGGAATTAATTTCATAAGTTTTGATATTACATGTGCAGTATTATTATCATTGGCTAAAACTGCAACATACTCAGTTTTGCCATTTCCAACATCAATTGCTGCAATTGTTGTATCGTTTTTTAGTATTTCTAATATATCCTTATCAAAATCAAGAGAAGTCAATAATTTTATAAATTGCTTAAACTGATCATATTCAGGAGTTGCCTTTATTCCTGATAATTCAACTGTAAAATCAATATAGTCTTTAAGTTCATTAATAAGCAAAAAGCTGAGAGTGTTGTCAGGTAAAAAGCCGGGATTAAAATCAATGTGCTTTTTGCTAAACATATTTTCATACGCTTTTTTTAGCGATTGAGATTTTATTTGAGATAAATTATATGAGGTATAGCTATTAAAATAAACTAAATTTTTATCAAGCAATACAGATATTGCTGTCACATCTACTGATTTTAAAAAATGTTCAATGTCAGCAAGTTCTCCCTTGTATTTACCACCAATCATGCTGCTCAGTCTGGAGATTCCAGAAGTATAATCAGCAACTATAATTGTTCCTATTCTTTCATCTTCAAGCAAATTCACAGAATGTTTTACATTACTTCTGTCATATAAACTTTTTTCACTTTTTAAGATGTGATTTTTAATTATAAAAGTTAATGTATCATAACTGTCAGCTACATATAACTTATCTCTAATCATGGAAAAAGCAACTCCGGTATCAGGAGATATTGTGGCTTTATACCCTTTAAAGTTTTTATCTGCCAACTTTTTATTGAATATTGCCTCAAATAAAGGCCTTATCTTAGCTTCCCTCTTTACAGTAAAGACAGCAAGACTTCTTTCTTTACGATTATCACTCCATGCACCAAAACTAAAACTATCATCAAAAGCTTCAGACATCAATTTATTAATATTAACACGCTCTTTAGTATAATTTTCCAGGAATAAACGACTTAATAAATCGGGTAAGTCTCTTATATTTAGTTTTGTTAGCTCGTTTATTTTATCAATATTCTTAGCGTCTAATTTTGCATCAACATAAATTGACGTAGAGGCAGGATAATAATCAGCATAAACCCCGGTAATCCCACTTTGCCCATTTTTCCAGAAGAATATTCCAACCAGAAAAGTTATAACAAGAATGGTGATGGCGGTTATTATTAAATTCCTCTTAGGATCTCCGTATTTTCTTATTTTTTCTGATAATCCATTGTTATTTATATCGCTGAAATTATGATTCTCAGAATTACTCATTTATTATCCTTTTTATCAATAAATTTACTTATGCTAATTTTATTACTAATTCCAACCTTGTTTCAAGAAAAATCATGATTTTTATACTAACAGATCATTGATACATATAAGATTATCCAGACGAGTATATCCATAAAATATATAGTTTTACCGGATTGTTACTTAATTAAACTACTGTAAACTCACTTTTAAAGTATTAAAAAATAATAATAAAGCACTTTTAGCTCTAATTTTATTGTATCTATGAATTTACAATTTGACTATGCAACAAAAACTGTTAATATACATATAGTTGAGTATTTAATCTTGCATAGTAAGAAATAATACACATTTTATCTTATTACTAGATAAGATAAAAATTTTTATGAATCTTAAATCACATAAAAAGAAAAATAAGTGTTATTAAATAGCAGTCTACATATTTGAGGGGAAGGAACTTTATAAAACTATGGTAATCAAGTTAAGAAAAATCGGGGAGTTTTGTATTGTTGATTTAGCAAGTAATTCATTTGAAACAGAAAATATCTCTTTATTAAAAAATACCATAAATGAGATAATTGACCAGGGATTCAAGCATATTTTACTAAATATGACAGAAATAACTAGAATTGACGGAACAGGTCTTGGCACTCTCATAAACTTTCAAAAAATTGCTTTTTATAATGAAATAAACATAAGGCTATATAGCTTACAGCCTTATGTTGCAGAAATGATGTTTCAAACTCGTTTAAACAGAGTTTTAGATATATGTCAAAGTGAAGATAAAGATCTATGTGAAGAAGCTTTAGCCGATAATCTTATGTTCGCTTAATCTTCATCTTTATTAGATATAACTCTCATCTTTGGTTCATCATTAAATGAATTTACAAGATGATTATATCTTTCCATTCTTAGTTTTAACCAACTTACCATAGTGGAAGAACCATAAACTTCCACTATTCTTGTTCTTGCAAAATTACTGTGAGTTTTGCTATAAGTCTCTTCAAGATACGTATTGCACCTGCAATTCAATTCTTCAATCAAATCATATAGTGTGCTCAACCATGCTGCTTGTACTGCATTTTCATTAACCCTAAATTCTAGTATCATAATATCATTTTAGCCTTTTTCTTAAGATATTAACCTTATTATTATAAATACTTGATTGTAGTCTGTATGCTTCTATGACCAAGCAGTTTACTTATCACGCCAATGTTAAATCCTTTCTTAACCAAATCATATGCATAATAATCTCTTAATTGTTGTAATTTGATATTAACCCCATTTTTTAGACAATATTTTCTCCAAAAACGATTTACAGCCTGATAAGTTAGGGTTTTATCTTCATTTTCACCTCCTCTAAAAATTAAGCCGTATTGAATATTTAACTCATCTGCATACAATCTGAGCAGTTTTATTGACTCAGACGAATATAAAGGAATTCTTCGCTTATTTTCAGAATTTATCAGAATTGTTTCCGTATCTGTTTCTATATCTTCAAGCTTTAAATTTAATGCTTCAGATATTTTTAGGCCACCTTCCAGCATTAATGTAAATAAAGCTCTATATTTTAGATTATTAACTTTAATAAAATTGTCCTGATTAAATATATTTATTGAGCAAATAACTTTTTCTATAGAATTTTTGTTAACTGATCTTGATTTAGCTGGACAAACTTTCGGTTTTTCTTTATCAATCTTATGAATGGGATTATTTTGAATATAATCCTTTTTGTAACACCAATTTAAAAAAGTCTTTAAACTACTGATATGTCTTGATTTTGTAGTAGGAGATTTAGAATCAAGACCACTAAGATGCTGACGCAGAGATTCTACTGTAAGATCATCAATATTATCTGAGCAATTTTCAAGAAAATGCCTCAGATCACTACGATAATTAATTATCGTATGTTTAGATTTATTTAAAATTTCAAGTTCATGCAGGAAATTTTCCAGAATTTTCTTTGCTTTTTCTTTTCCCATATTTACTCACCAAGTTGTTATAAAAATATTATTGTTATTATAAACTTAGAGAGTCTTAAAAAGCATCCTATAACGCCATGATCTCAGAGGATTTTAAAGTTATATAATTATTATTATAACAAACATTAATTCAAAATTAAAGTCTTATTTAATATTTTAGTATAAATAATAATTCCAAAAAATGTAGATTTAAAACCTGACTTTCAAATAGGGTAATGGAAAATAAGAAACTGAAATTGAGAGCGAACCTTGCAGCAAGGATATTTTCTGAAATAAATGTTGTGAAGCAATTCCAAAGGATATATAGTTGCATTGAGATCACTTCGCAATTAAAATAAATAACAATCTTGCATATCTAAAGGCTCGTGATGACTGATTAGTCCTTGATCATTACCCAAATAAGAGGAAAATACTTGATAATTTCCTCTGCTATCCTTAATATTAAAATAACCTGAAAGAAAGTTAACCAATGAAAATTATTAATAAATCAAACCAAAAGCTTGTAGCAGATAGAGTTAAAATAGCAAATAACCCAATAAAAAGAATAATAGGCCTTTTGAATCGATCAAAACTGGAAAAAGGTGAAGGATTACTCATTATTCCCTGTAACGGTATTCATTCATTTTTTATGCGATTCAGGTTTGATGCAATTTTTCTTGATAAAAACAATAAAGTTAAACACTTAATCAGAGATATGGGTCCCTGGCGGCTTTCCCCCTTAATATTCAATGCACATAGTGTTTTGGAATTGCCTGCTGGCATAATAAATGAGACTGATATAAAAGTAGATGATACATTAGATTTTATTGATTAACAGGACTTACGCAAAATCTAAAAGCTGGTTACAGGAATGAGATTGCACAGCTCCCGCTTTGCGCAGGAAGCAGGCTACAAAAATAACCAAAGATAGAACGAGTTTCGTTTTCGGTCCAGACCAGCAAATGAAGCGTATGCATCCTGCTTGCGCATGCGAAGCTGCTCTTCCCGAAAATTTCACTCCCGCTTCGCATTTTTTCATCAAAATCTTTAATTATTTTTTCCGCTGTCCTTAATTGACTTTTGGATATGCAAATATCAATGGAAATATTCCTTTTTCACTTTGTTTTCTTATTTCAAAAGAATAATTATTTTCAGCAAAGATTTTTTCGAAAAACTTACAATCAATGACTCCTGAATTATTCTTATGTATCTCAATTATAAATTTCGGTTTGTATACATTGATAAATTGGGATAAATTTGTAAATACTTTGTATTCACTACCTTCTATGTCCATTTTAATTGCATTTACTTTTGCAAGATTAAATTTTGAGACAATGCTATCAAGAGAAAAAGCATTAATTTTAGTTTTATTAGAA
>MFRQ01000136.1:6590-7078 GCA_001784615.1 Candidatus Melainabacteria bacterium RIFOXYA2_FULL_32_9 | reverse complement strand
GTTCCCTGATCTCCAATCAGTTTAAGCTCTCGAGAAAGCTCTACACAGGGATATTCCGTTTGCTTAAATCTTTCATAAGCGTAATTATAACTTCCAACCACTATTTCTTCTGGGGAAAATTCCCTCATTATTGCTAAAGCCCGACTTGAATGCCCCAGGCCCTCGCTGCTAATTGATAAATAAATTTTATCCTTTAGTTTAACAAGCTTATCTTTTTTAATAGATCTTTTTATATATTTACGTAATAGTGGCATTTAATCTTTAAATTCTCCCTGATATTTGCTGTTATATGCAAATAATTGTTTATTTAGGTTGCTGTCTTCAAATAATTTACTATTTTTTTTCTTGTAAGTCCATATAAGCCAAGAAAAATTAAAGGCACTCCTATAATTACAAGCATATTAGTTACGCCTATCATATCTGCACCAAAAGCTGCGAATAACACAGGTAATGTTGATGAAGTGCTCAACATCGTGAATTGTACGCCA
>MFRQ01000136.1:2414-6555 GCA_001784615.1 Candidatus Melainabacteria bacterium RIFOXYA2_FULL_32_9 | reverse complement strand
ATGGAGAATTGTTTGTACAGGAATTGCAATAAATGAAGCTCCTAAGCCTATAAATGCTGCTACAACGTAGGTAAAAATCATTCTATAAGTTAGTAAAAATGGTGCTAAATGTACCTGTGCAAAATCATATCCCGGAATAATAATATGGAATTGGTTTGGAATTAACCCAACTGCTGATAATAAGATAAGATTTATGCCAATTAGAGTAAATCCTGCAAAAATTAACAAATATTTTCCTATATTTCTTAAAAATTTACCCACAATAAAAGAGCCAATAACCATACCTACTCCACTAAATGCAATTATATAGGCGAATTTTTGTGCACCGAGTGCTGGGTTATCAGGATACAATTTTTCCTGACTAATACTAATTGTAAGTATAGATAGCATTACAATAATCGAAAACAGCGTTGCAAGTTTTAACATTGCTTGTAAGACTATAGGATTATTTTTTATATAAATAAAGCCTTGTTTTAATTCGTTTAAAAAATCTTTGAATGTTTTTCTTGATACGGATTCAACTTCTATTCGCTTATGTTTCATAAGTGAAAGAAAGATTGCAGAAATAATGAATAAGCCAGAAATTCCCCAATGTACGGAATTTAATCCAAAGATATTAATCAACGGGTCTCCAAGTATAAATCCAAAAATTAAAGAGCCCATCATAGTTGTAGTAAATAGGGAATTGGCAGCAAGTAATTGATATTTTTTAACTAATGCAGGGATAGTACTGGCTTCTGCTGGCACGAAGAATTGTGTTACAGAGGAAACAAGAAAAGCTAAAACATAAATTCCAAATAGGGTATTGCTAAAAACAGGCAATAATGCAATCAGTATTGCCCTTAAAATATTTGTAGCAATTAAAGTGTATTTTTTATCCCATCTGTCTATAAAAACTCCTGCTATTGCGGTTAAGAGTATAGCAGGAATAGTAAAAGCAATATAAAGATAACTCTGTAAGGTTGTTGATACACCAAATGAACTTGCAATCACAGCAACAAAAACAACAAAAATTATTCTGTCAGCAAGCTGTGAAAAAACCTGTCCAAGCCAGAGCGATAAGAAATCTTTGTTTTTTAAGATAGCTCTGTATCCTTCTGACTTGTTAAATGGTGAATTTGTAGAATTTTCTTGCATTGTAAAACTTTTTACTTCTACTTCATCTTTTGTTTCAGTTAGCATAGGCATTCTATTAATTCCGGAGTTTTCAACTTTTTATCAGATCTAATAGATATATATTCTTTCAACAGTTTAAAGCTGTAATCAAGAGTCAATTGGTTTATTGCAATTTTATCATCCAGGATATCAGCATTGTTTGTTAATACTTCAGGAAAGTCGAAATTTATAGCATCTTTTAATATTCTTATAATATTACTATCAAGATCAGAAGTTTTGTACATCTCATTTTTGCAATCGTTGCATACTACCCCGCCAGATTCTGCTGAAAAGTAAAAAGAGTTTTCCTGTATCTGGTTATTGCATCTGACACAATTATTTAGCTCTACAGCATAACCTAATTGTTTCATTAATCGTAATTTAAACCTGATTACTGTCCATAAAATGTCTTCAGTGTTTGATGATAATGATATATTTTTTAAAGTTTCAAAAAATATATCATATATTTGAGCACTGTTAGAATCATTTTCCAGGCCAAACGTATTAATTAACTCTGCACAATAAATTGCATAAGTTAATTTCGTTATGTCTTTACGGATTTCTTTAAATGTATCAACTAATTCAGCCTGACATACTATATCCAGTTTTTTTCCTTTTGCAATAAATAACTTATTCGCATTAAGGGTTTCCATTCTGCCGCCGAGTTTGCTGGTAGGCTTTTTTATTCCTTTTGCGACGCAACGAATTATTCCATGATCTCTGGAATACATCACCATTATTTTATCTGCTTCACCTAGATTATAAGATTTTAAATTTATTGCCTGAGTCGTATAATTTGCCATACCCCAATTGTATCCTTTTAGAAAATCTGGTAATATCCATTACCTAACTTAAGTCATCGACTATAGCTTTTAAACGGTAGACTTAATTTAAAGCTATCAGTTTACGTTATAGCACTACTGAAAAATTTTATAATGCGCTAAAATTCCGTGTACATATAAATTTTACCACAAATTGTTCTCTGAATTATTATTTATTGCTTTACTTTTCTATATTTTAAAAGAACGATAATTTTAAGTTTACCTCTGAGTTAACAGATTAGCAATTAGTTATGATTAAACAATTCTTTTTATTAAAAGTTTTTTACAGGATTATAAGCCATGATGCAAGGTTTATTTGCTGATTTTTTATTTATACACTGTATAGTATAATAGATAAATTAAAATATTCTGATAAAAGGAATTAAGATATGAAGATATTAGTACTCCATGGGCCAAATTTGAATTTGTTAGGAAAAAGGGAAACAGATAAGTACGGGATAAAGACTTTAGATGATATTAATAATGAATTAAATCGAATGGCAGCTGAGTTAGACGTAGAGTTGGAGATTTTTCAATCGAATAGTGAAAGTGAATTAATAACCGAGATTCACAGTGCTTTAGATATTTTCGATGGCATTATAATTAATCCGGCTGCTTATACTCATACGAGTATAGCAATAAGAGACGCTATTTTAGCTGTTAATTTACCCTGTGTGGAAGTTCATTTAACTAATATTTATACCAGAGAAAATTTTAGACATCATTCATATATTGCGCCAGTATGTATAGGACAGGTTAGTGGATTTAGAGAAGACAGCTATACTCTTGGGCTTTTAGCTCTTGTTGATTACTTGAAAAAACTTAACAAAGTTTAAACTTGTCTTTAACAGGCGATTCATATATATTATCAAATACTGTACATAAATTATTTGAATAATATTTGAATTTAATTTTTGGTATAAAAATTTGTTACGAGTATAATTTTAAAATCCATATCATAAGTATTTTAAGTGTTTTAGGTAGTAATAATTGAGATAGGTTAGAAAGAATGATTTCAACTAATGATTTAAGAACAGGAATGACAGTAGAAGTTGATGGCGGCCTATGGTCAGTAGTTGAATTTTTGCACGTCAAACCTGGCAAAGGTGCTGCTTTTGTTAGAACAAAGCTAAAAAATGTTGAAACCGGTAATGTAATGGAAAAAACCTTTAGAGCTGGTGAAAAGCTTCCAAAAGCTGTTCTTGAAAGAAGAGATATGCAGTTTTTATACCGTAGTGAAGATGAGTTAGTTTTCATGGATAATGAATCTTTTGAACAAGTCTCTCTCAGTAAAAATCAGATAGGTGATGGTGTAAAATACCTTAAAGAAGGTATGACTATAAATATGCTAAAACATGAAACCCGTATAATTGGTGTTGATATACCAAACTTTGTGGAACTGGAAGTTGTTGATACACCTCCTGGTGAAAAAGGAAATACGGCTACAGGTGGAACAAAGCCTGCCACATTAGAGACAGGAGCTGTTGTTAACGTACCTTTCTTTGTTAATAATGGTGATGTGATCAGAGTTGATACAAGATCAAACAGTTATTTGGACAGAGTATAAATTATAGGGATTAGTAGAGATACAGGATAAAAGTAATGAAAATTGAACTTGAATATCTTGAAAAGTTAGTAAACTTGGTTACAGAGAATGAATTAACAGAACTTACTCTCGAAGAAGGAGAGAAAGCAATTGTAATTAAGAAGGAAAGTGGAGTAATTGTGCCACAGGTTTCACCGGTTATGCAGGCAGCTATGCCAGCACAGGCAGTTGCTCCTGTTGTACAATCTGAAGCTCCAAAAGCTGAAGTAAGAAAAGGTGTTCCAATAACATCTCCAATGGTTGGAACATTCTACAAAGCCTCTTCACCTGGTTCTACTCCATTTACAGAAGTTGGTAAAAATGTGAGCGTCGGACAAGTGATTTGTATTATTGAGGCTATGAAGCTTATGAATGAAATTGAGTCTGACGTAGCCGGTAAAGTTGTTGAAATCTGTGTACAAGATGGTCAACCTGTCGAATACGGTCAGGTTTTAATGGTTGTTGAACAGTAGTAAGAAAACAGTTTATAGTTTACAGGGCGCACTATTTAAATAAATTTTAGATTAACACTTTGGAGTGGACAAATGATAAAAAAAGTCTTAATTGCTAATCGTGGTGA
>MFRQ01000136.1:1596-2121 GCA_001784615.1 Candidatus Melainabacteria bacterium RIFOXYA2_FULL_32_9 | reverse complement strand
TAAGATCAATGGGTGATAAAGCTTCTGCTAAGAAGACAATGATTGATAATGAAGTGCCAACAGTTCCAGGTACAGGTCTTGTCACTGATTTATCTATAATAAAACCTTGGATTGAGCAAGTTGGATATCCGATAATTATTAAAGCAACTGCTGGTGGCGGTGGCAGAGGCATGAGAATTGTAAGAAAAGAGTCAGAAATTGAAGAAATGATGGCTCTTGCTCAAGCTGAAGCAGCAACTGCGTTTGGGAATAATGCGGTTTATATTGAAAAATTTCTTGAAGATCCTCGTCATATTGAGGTACAAATTATTGCAGACCAATATGGTAATGTAGTTCACTTTGGTGAGAGAGATTGTAGTATTCAAAGAAGACACCAAAAATTAATTGAAGAAGCTCCATCACCTGTAATAACTCCTGAAGTCAGAGACAAAATGGGACAGGCGGCGGTTAATGCTGCTAAGGGTATTAATTATGAGGGTGCTGGTACAGTAGAATTCTTACTTGATTCTAGTGGCAATTTCTACT
>MFRQ01000136.1:0-1558 GCA_001784615.1 Candidatus Melainabacteria bacterium RIFOXYA2_FULL_32_9 | reverse complement strand
ATGATATAAAAATAGTTGGGCATGCGATTGAGTGCAGAATTAATGCAGAGGATCCTGATAAAGATTTTATGCCTTGTCCAGGTCTTATTGATGGTTATGTTCCAGCAGGTGGACCTGGTGTAAGAGTCGATAGCCATATTTATTCCAATTATAAAATTCCTCCTTTTTATGATTCTCTAATAGGAAAACTTATATGCTGGGGTAAAGACAGGGAAGAAGCAAGAATTCGCATGTTACGTGCACTTGACGAATATGCCATAACAGGTATTAAAACAACAATTCCATTCCATCAGAGAATTCTTAAAAATCGCTTCTTTATCAAAGGTGAAATCAATACAAGCTTTATTGCAGAGCATATGAGTAATAAAGAAGTAGTACAGGAAGTAAAAGAACCTGTTGGAAAATGATTATAACTGGTGGATCCCAAAAAGGCAGAAAGATCAAAACAGTTAAATCAAGAGAAGTAAGACCAACTTCCTCAAAAGTACGCGAAAGCATATTTAATATAATTCAATCTATTAGTGATATTTTGCACCACGGTGATGCCGTGGTGCTTGACTTATTTGCAGGAAGTGGAATTTTAGGATTGGAAGCCTTTTCCAGAGGGCCTAAAAAAGTTATTTATGTGGAAAAGAGTCCAGATGTAGCAAGCTTATTGAAAGAAAACCTGGCAGGTTTTGATCTTGATTATGAGTTAATTATTTCTGACGCAATTTTAGCTTTAGATAGATTTAAAAATATAACTTTTGATCTTATTTTTATTGATCCACCTTATGCATCCGGTCTTATTGAGCCGTCTTTATCAAAAATCAAGAGTAATAATCTTTTAAATTCTGAAGGAATTATAGTAGTTGAGCATAGTCCTGATTATAATACTACTGAAATTGCACAAAATTTGGGTTATGAGATTTTAAGAGAGAAAAAATACGGTGATACAGCCATTACAATATTGAGCAATTAGAGAAATTTGCTAATATTTTGATGTATTTTATCGCGACTTGATATTAATAGTGGATTGTTTCATAAGTCATGGAGGGTAAATTCTCTCCGTCACTGTGCCTGTTAGCTTTGCACAGGCAAGGTTCCTCCGAGAACATACCCTCCTTCAACAACCATCATAACTTTTGAAACAGAGTACTAGTACTCTGACCGATTAATTATGCAGAGTGAGTAGGTTTTCGGAGGAAGCCTATGCACCATGTCAATTTGAAGGTGCATCAGCGACGGAGAAAATCTGCTCACTCATACATCATATTTTTTCGGTCAAGCCATTAGTGGATTATTTCATAAATTAAGGAGGGTAAATTCTCTCCGTTACTGGTGCTACCGCACATAATTAAGACTGGAATGATTGATGACTTAAATAAGTGACCTTGTCACCTTTGCACAGGCAAGGTTCCTTCGAGAACATACCCTACTTCAACAATCATCAAAATTTTTGAAACAAAGTACTAGTACTTTGTCCCAGAAATTATGATGGGTAAAGACGCTTTAATTTAATTCTTGCATCTTTAGTTCTAAACCTCCAATTTACGCCTATTTCATCGTTATTACGATC
>MFRQ01000135.1:7917-10584 GCA_001784615.1 Candidatus Melainabacteria bacterium RIFOXYA2_FULL_32_9 | reverse complement strand
TTTTTTATTTTTTAAATTGGTCTTCCAAAAGCCCTTGCTGCTTTTACCAGATTTTCTGGATATTCCAAGCCAATATGTTTATAAGCCGTAACCAGTAATTTGAATAAATCAGTCCAGCACCATAATTTGCTTTCTGTTTCTACAAGGTGATCTCCGATTTTCATATAATATGAACTTACGTATTTGAAACTTTTAACACCTATCTCTCCTAGTCTTGTCTCTTTAATAAACTCAAAGCCAATATGTTTTTCTTCGCAATATTCAATGATTGGCTTGATTATAGGATGATTTTTGTACTTGTTTCTTAAGTTTTCTGTTTTCATCTTTATTCCTTTATATTCCCTTTTGAAATTAAAAGATAAGTTAATCCCTGATATTGCAAGCAATATAGTTTATTAGTTTTGAAACTATGTCAATTTTATGGATTTTTTCAAATTTTTCTACATCTGGTAAGGGATTAACTTCAAAAACAAATGGCCCAAGACTTGATTCTAGTATTGATATTATACCAAATTCTAATTGAAATTTCTCGGCAATCTTAATTATGAGATTTTTAGTGTGGTCTGATAATTCAGTTATATCTGGAATCTCAGGATTAATTGGGGGACAACCCATGTTATTTACAATTGTTAGTTTATTTATATAACTTAAAATGATTTTTCCTCCAAGAAATAAATGGCTAACAGATTTACCCAAAGAATTATCAATAAATTCTTGTACAATAACACTCTGTCCTATTTGCGTAAAATTATCCAGCATAAAATTCATATCCAGAAATGATTCAGCGCAATTAATATCGTTTATCAGGATAAATCCAAGGCTTTTATTGTTATCATAAGACATTTTAAGTACTACAGGTAAGCCTCCTACAAAGCTTATTGCGGATTTTAACTCTTTTGGGCTTTTAATCATAACAGATTTAGGAATCTTTATTCCTTCTATTGCTTGAAGTTTCTGTAGAATTTCAAATTTATTTTTACATTTAGCCAGTATTTCTGATCCGTTAATAATTTTTGCACTGGTTTTCTCAAAATGTTTAATTACACTAATTCCATAATCAATGGAAGAACCATTAATTCTTGGTATAACGAGATCTATATTGGTAATAACTTGGTCTTTATAGAATAGTGAAGATTCATTATTTTCAAGATAAAGCTGGCAGGCAAATGGATCCAGGATTTTGATTTCAAGATTAGAATTAGAATACCTATTGGCTGCTTCAATGAATTTGTCATTAAAGTATGTTTTAGATTTTCTTGAAAGAATAACAATTTTCACGTTCTATTATATCTCTGATTTCTACAATACAACGCCGGTAAGGTTTTTTAGAATTTTGGCTAGAAATAATCAGCAATTCAAGTTATATAAAATATAAAATATAAAATCCTGCAAATCAATTATGCACTTGTATATAGATAAAGTTTATTCTTGTTTACTTTTAAGAATATTATTTTGTATCTTTTAGAACTTAAATATAATAATTCACGTAATTGTGACACTTAGAAGGTATCAAGGCTTTTAATTTGTCCTTTTAGACACCATATCGATGATTCTTGAATCTCTACGTTAATAAGTTGCCCAATTAATTCTTTTTTTCCAAGGAAATGGACTATTTTATTATTTCTACTACGGCCGTTTAAAATAGTTTCTCCATTTACTTCGTTATAGTTTTCGGCTAATATTTCCAGGATTTTGCCTATATATTTTTCATTTGATTTTATAGTAGATTGTTTTACTTGCTCGTTAAGTAGATTTAATCTGCTTTTTTTAGCTTCCTGAGGTAATTGTTCTTTCCATACAGCAGCAGGAGTTCTTTTTCTTGGTGAATATGCAGCCGTATTGCAATGATCAAATCCTATTTGTTCGATGATACTTAAAGTATCCTCAAATTGTTTTTCTGTCTCTCTGGGAAATCCTGCAATAAAATCAGAAGTTATCCCGACATTAGGCATTTGAGCTCTTATTTTTTCTACCAGAACTAGATATTCCTCTCTGGAATATCTTCTCTTCATTTGTTTTAATACCTCGGTATTTCCTGATTGCATTGGGATATGGAAATATTCACAAACTTTATCAAGCTCTTTTACGGTAGATATTAATTCATCAGTAATATCAGCAGGATGTGACGTTACAAACCTGATTCTTAGGATATTTTCTATCTTATTCAGTTCTCTTAAAAGATTTGATAAAGTGATATTTTCATCTTTAAAGTCTTTTCCATAGGAATCTACTGTTTGACCTAAGAGAACAATCTCTTTATATCCTTCATTAGCAATATTTCTAGCTTCTTGAATAATGTCTTGAGGTTTCCTGCTTCTTTGTCTTCCTCTTGTATATGGGACAATACAGTAAGTACAGAAATAGTCGCACCCTTCTATGATAGGAAGCCAGGCTGAGATTCCTTTTTCTCTGATTATAGAAAATTCTCCGTTGGGTTCATATGGGGTTTGTAAAATAGAGTACACATTTTCTTGAAAGTCTAATTTGCTTATCAATTCAGGAAGCTGGGGAATATTATGAGTGCCAAAAATTAAATCTATATAAGGAGCTCTTTTAAATATACTTTCTTTTGTATGTTGAGCAACACAGCCACACATGGCGATTTTCAAGTCAGGTTTTGACTTTTTCCATTTTCCCCAAACACCAAGATAACTATAGGCTTTATTT
>MFRQ01000135.1:0-7908 GCA_001784615.1 Candidatus Melainabacteria bacterium RIFOXYA2_FULL_32_9 | reverse complement strand
CTTATTATATCCGATATCACTAAGAATCCCGAAAATTCTTTCCGTATCAGATTTATTCATCTGACATCCAAGTGTCTCTATATATACTTTTTTGTTCATAGTCTATTTTTTCAATCTTACTCAAATTACATTAAAATTATAGCTCAACCATGCTATTAGTCCATTTAGAGAATAAAATTATTAACTTAATGAAGTTGTTTTAATTGTTTGTTTTATTTAAATTATAAAAAGTCAATAATTACAGATAGGTAGCAACGATGAAAAAGATAAGGGTGCACGTATATATTGCAGGAAGGGTTCAGGGGGTTGGCTATCGATATAGTACTGTTCAAAAAGCAAAAAGTCTTGGAATAACAGGCTGGGTTAGAAATACCCATGACGGTAAGGTAGAAGCTATATTTGAGGGTGATGAAAATTCAGTTGAGGAGATGATAGCTTGGTGCAAACAAGGTCCACCTATGTCATTTGTTCTTAACATAGAAGTGTATAATCAGCCTTATACCGGTGAATTTCAGAAATTTTCAGTAAAGGGATAAATTTTTAAATTATGTCGTCATATATATTAATACCTCTTATAGCTTTAGCTTTATCAATAGGAAAAATTGATCCTATTCGTCTTAATCCTGCTTATGAGGAAAATATAATCACAAAAAATGGAATATTACAGGGGAATATTTCTGCAAGTTCTGAATTGCCGGAAGAATTTTACGGGACCTGGTCTGTTGCAGGAAGTGTTATAGAAACTAACAATCCATTTATGTTTAAAGTTAAAAGTTCTGATATATGGACTTTTGAGAAACTTAAAGATGTTATAACCCTTACTAATCCTGTATCAAGTGCATCAGCTTCAATAAATATAAAAGAAGTTCAAGGTAAGACGGCAATATTTACAAGAGAAAATTTTACTGATAAAGTCAAACAATATGAAAAGGCGAAAATAACAGTTGATGGAGATAATTTTATTGGTACTGATATAATTACGGTTGAGCACTACAGAAAAGGGAAACTTATTAACTCTAGTATAGTAGAATATGAAGTGTGTGGAACTAAAATTTCTGGACCACGATTAGAAGATATTTTTGCAAGATAGTAGTTAGAAAATACTGGAAAAGGTGCAAAATAATGGAAGCAATGAAAACATTAAAAGAAGCAAATTATGACTTAATAATAATAGGTGGAGGCCCCGCTGGTCTTTCTGCCGCAATTTATGCCGCTAGGGGTAATCTCAAAACTGCAATAATTGATAAAAGTATGCTTGGTGGTCAGGTAAGCAATACTCTTGAGATAGAAAATTATCCTGGTTTTCCAAATATTGGCGGTTTTGAATTAATGGAAAAATTTGAAGAACACGCTGATAAATTCAATATAGATAAGTATACTTTCCAGGAAATTGTACGTGTTGATTTATGTTCAGATATAAAAACTATTGAAACACTAGAATACAGCTTAAAATCAAAAACAGTTATTATAGCAACAGGAGCACAGGCAAGAAAATTAGGAGTTCCTGGGGAAGAAGAATTTGCTGGCAGGGGTGTTAGCTATTGTGCGGTTTGTGATGGGGCATTTTTTAAAGATAAAGTTGTAAGTGTAATTGGTGGTGGCAATGCCGCTGTAGAAGAAGCTTTGTATCTTACCAAATTTGCGTCTTCAGTAAATATAATTCACAGAAGAGATTGCTTGAGGGCTGATAAACTTTATCAGGAAAGAGCAATTAATAATCCTAAAATTGGCTTTATTTGGAATACAGTAATTAAAGAGATTAAAGGTGAAAATAGTGTTAATACAATAGTGCTTGAAAATGTAAAAACAGGCGAAATAAGTGAAATACAGACCGATGGAGTATTTCCATACATTGGATTTTCACCAAATTCAGAACTTTTCAGAGATCAAATTCAGTTAGATGCAGCAGGTTTTATTATTACTGATATAAATTTAGAAACCAGTTGTAAAGGAGTATACGCAGCCGGGGATATAAGAGTGACTCCTTTAAGACAGGTAATAACATCAGCAGCTGATGGTGCATTATCTGCAACAAGTGCTATTAAATATATTGAAGAATTTGATGCTCAAGTTGTAGTTAAAGATAAATTGTTGGAATGTTAATTTAACTAACAAATTTTTGTAGATAGCAAAAAGAGTGAAGCTTTTAATCACCTTTAAGGTGTTTGGACTGGGTTTTTCACTCTTTTTGCTAAAATTAGCTAATAATAAGGAATAAACAAAAAATTCTTAGGCTATTCTCTGTCATTCTTGTGGCTAAGAACCTATCCAGGAAATAAAAACGTACAGTTGTCATTGCGAAGATTCCGAAGGAATCTGTGGCAATCTTTCCATTTTACAGCAATTATTCAAAATCGGTAAGATCACCACGTCAGGTGACACAGTCACCTTTTCTAAATTCATTAATCATAGTCTAATTTACTGATGACTAATGACAGTGCGAAGCACCTCGTGATGACATAAGTAAATTTAATTCCTGGATAGGCTCTTAGCCACATTCTTAAGCTCTCAATTCTTCCAGTAATACTTCGTATTGTCATTCTGAACTAAGTGGAGAATTTCGGAGATCCTTCGCTAATGCTCAGGATGACAGTCTTACAAAATACGTAAGAATTTTTTGTTACCTCATTACAAGTGATTTATTTTTGAGTTATCATAAAAATTGAGATTCTAATGATTTGGCATTTACTAATCTTTACTTTTAGCAAAAAAGTATTCTATATAATTTGTGATTGTTGAATAATTATTCATATAACCGACTGGAATTAAGTTAACGGGAGCTCGTAAGTATGAAATTTAATATTTTAGAGAAAATTTTACCACCAGAAGACAAAGTATTTTATGCATGTTTTGAAGAGAGTGCAAATGTTTCTCGAGATGCGGCAATTCTTTTTAATACAATTATGCATGAGGGATTTAGTGAAGATAAATTAATTGATGCTAAAAGACTAAAGCATAAGAGTAATGATATAGCTAAAGAAACATTATGCCAGTTGAATTCAACATTCATTACTCCAATAGATAGAGAAGATATACAGCACGTTACAGCTCTTTTAAATAAAATTACGAAGAAAATCGTTAAAGCCTGTGTAAACTTAAGAGTATATAGGCTTGAAGTTCATAATGATAATATGAAAAAACAGGCTGAAACACTTGTAAAGGCTGCAGAAGAGTTAATCTATATTGTTGCTCACTTGAAAAAAATTACTCAGATTAAAGAAATCACTGAAAGTCATCACAGAATGAAAGAAATAGAGACGCATGGCGATGAGATTTTACATGTTGCAATGGATGAACTATTTTCCGGTCAATATGATGCATTAACAGTAATCAAGCTTAGAGACATTTATAAAGATATCGAGAATGCTTTAGATACTTGTTTTAGCGTATCAGATACAGTGGTTCACATTGTATTAAAACATGGTTAATAACTGATCATTTTGTGATTCTGTAATTAGAGATCCTAGAGAAATAGCGAGATACTTTTATGGAAATACTAATATTATTAATTGTTGTAATAGTTGCAGCGTTAGTTTTTGAATATATTAACGGGTTTCATGATGCTGCAAATGCTATTGCAACAGTTGTATCTACTAAAGTTTTAACTCCAAGACGTGCGGTAATGTATGGAGCAAGTTTAGAGTTTGTGGGTGCGTTACTTGGTACTCATGTAGCAACGACAGTAGGAAAAGGTATTGTTGCAACTGAGTGTGTTACTCAGGTTGTAATATTAAGTGCTTTACTAGGAGCTATTAGCTGGAACTTATTTACCTGGTACAAGGGACTTCCATCGAGTTCTTCACATGCTTTAATCGGTGGCCTTATCGGTGCTGCTGTTGTGCATAGTTCAGGATTTGGATCCGTAAACGCTGAAAAAGTTTATCAAAAAGTTCTTATTCCAATGGTTACTTCTCCAGTCCTGGGTATAGGTTTTGGCTTTATCTTTATGGTGATTTTAATGCATATGTTCTTTAAAGCTAATCCTGAAAGAGTTAATAAGCATTTTAGAAAGCTACAGTTATTTTCTTCAGGGTTAATGGCACTAAGCCATGGGTCAAACGATGCTCAAAAAACTATGGGGATAATGGCATTAGCTTTATATAGCTCAGGCTATATGAAAGATTTTCATATTCCATTATGGGTAATTATGTTATGTGCCATTACAATGGCATCAGGAACAATGTCTGGTGGATGGAAGATTATCAGAACAATGGGCAGTAAGGTTATCAAATTAAAACCTATTCACGGTTTTGCTGCAGAAACATCAGCAGCTACAATAATTTTAACAGCATCTCATATGGGTATTCCTCTTAGTACCACTCATGTTATTTCTACGTCAATCATGGGCGTTGGTGCATCACAGAGATTATCTGCGGTTAAATGGGGTGTGGTTAGTAATATTGTGACAGCATGGGTGCTAACAATACCAGCTTGTATGGTTTTAGCCGGCCTGTCATATTTCATTATTAGCAATGCTAATATGATGATTCTACTTGGTTTAGTAGCTGTAATTGTTGCAATTGTAATTATTAGCTTTATTTTAAAATCTATGAATAAAGAAACAGTTGCTCTACCGCAGGATATAGCACAACCAGAAGAAATAGTTAAGTAATAAGGACGCAATAAAAAATACTTACGCATTTTTTATTGCTCATTTATTTGCTGGTTACAGGAAGCAGGCTACAAAAATATTTATTGGATTTTTCATCAAAATCCATAAGTATTTTTTTCGCTGTCCTTAAAGCTAAGTTTTAAGTTTAAAAAAGGCAGAGCGTAATTATACATTCTGCCTTTTTTATCTCTTATTTTTATTTGCTTTCAATTAAAGACATCTTTTCCTTGTAAAATTCTGCAAATTCATCGTTTAAAATAGCACTTCTGGCATCATGCATTAATTTTACAAGATAATGAATATTATGAATTGTCATTAATATGCTTGCAGTTGCCTCTTTAACCCTGAACAGGTGTCTTATATAAGCTTTTGAATGATTCTGGCAAGCATAGCAATCACAACCTTCTACTAAAGGTGAAAAGTCTTCTTCAAATTCTTTATTTTTTATTACTCCTCTTCCCCATGGGGTAAAGAAGCTTCCATGCCGTGCAATTCTTGTTGGCATGACACAGTCAAACATATCAATTCCTCTTAGAACTCCATCAAGGAGGTCTTCAGGAGTACCAACCCCCATTAAATATCTTGGTTTATTTTCTGGTAATAAAGGAGCTGTTATCTCAACTATGCGATTTTTTAATTCTTTAGGTTCCCCTACGCTGACTCCGCCAATTGCATAACCATGAGAATTAACAGATGCAATTACTCTGGCACTTTCAGCTCTAAGATCATCATAAACAGAACCCTGGACTATTGGAAATAATGCCTGATCTTCACGTTTATGACTTTTTAAACATCTTTCAAGCCATCTATGTGTTCTTTCCATAGCTTCTTTAGCTTGAGCGTAATCACAGGGATAAGGCGCACATTCATCAAAAGCCATTATAATATCTGCACCAAGGCTATTTTGAACTTCCATTGATATTTCAGGACTCATAAAGTAGCTGCGGCCATCTTTAGGGTCTTTGAATGTTACACCTTCTTCTGTAAGGTTTCTTAGGTCTGATAAGCTAAAAACCTGAAACCCTCCAGAATCAGTAAGAATTGGTTTATTCCAATTCATCCATTTATGTAATCCACCAGCTTTTTCAATTAACTTGTGTCCCGGTCTAAGGAATAAATGGTAGGAGTTTGATAAGATAATTTCTGCCTGTGTGGCATATAAATGATCCTGGGTCATCATTTTGACAGCAGAATTTGTGCCTACAGGCATAAAAACAGGAGTATTAATCACCCCATGAGGTGTTTGAAATACTCCAGCTCTTGCATGTGAGTTAGAGCATTTTTTCAACAGCTGATAATCAAAGTATTTTTGTTGTGAAAGCATACAATTTTCTGATTATTCCAGACGGTAAAAATGTTTTACGTTAATATTATACTTTAAATTTAGGTTCAGTTATCCATTTACCTGCATCACGATTCCATTCTGTTGCAAGTTCTGAATCATGGAAGAATAAAGCGATTTCTCTTTTTGCACTTTCAAGACTGTCTGAACCGTGGACAATATTTCTTTCGGTAATTTGTGCATAATCAGCTCTAATAGTTCCAGGTGCTGCATTTTGAGGATTAGTAGAACCCATCATATTTCTTACTAAGGTAACAACGTCTATTCCTTGAAGAGCCATTGCTAAAATAGGGCCACTAGTGATAAATTGGATTAAATTTTCATAAAAAGGTTTACCTACGTGCTCTGCATAATGTTTTTCGGCTAATTCCCTGCTCATATGAATCATTTTCATGCCGATAATCTTAAACCCTTTTTTTTCAAATCTTTTGATAATTTCACCAATAAGTCCTCTTTGAACTGCATCGGGCTTAATAGCAACGAAAGTTCTCTCCATTTTACCCTCCAATAGTTAATTCCTCAAACATTAATTAGAGCATAAAATCGTATAACTTACAATCATAATCAAGTTGTATTTAGCTTCAAACACTGTAAAATTGCTGATATATCTTGATATAGAGTTAAGTAAAATAATCAAGTTAAATTATAGGTATTTAATTAACCGTTTAGATTTAGAGTTTTAGGTTTTTCTTGCTCAGTTTTATTTGAGTTAGGAACAGATTTAGTAAATGGTTGCTCTCTGTAGAGAATTAAAGTAGGCTCGTTTACTTCAATCTTTCCACCATCTTTTCTGACTATTGAATTATTTTTGACCATATAGGTATGAGCATCATTTATGCTTCTATATTTTGCACCTTCTTTTAGACCACCTGGTACACCGTATTTTTCATCTTGGCTCAGATCAATTTTGTCGAGTTCTTCAGGAATTACTTTGTATTTATCCCGTGTATTATTAAGTCCTTTATTGTTAATTACAGCAATAACGTCTTTTTCACTGTTATATCTATACATAGCATAGATGTTAGATTTATCTTGCTGCTTTTTAAGAGGTATTGTATGACCATTAACAAGCGGAGATAATCTCTTATCATTCCTTAAATTAAAGTTATTACTTATATCTTTATTAAAGTCTCTAATGAAATCATCTTTATGTTCTTCTTTATTCAAGTATTCCCAATGTAAACGATTCCTGTTCTGGAGATAAATGTTTTTAGAAGGGCTTTCCATGCCAGTTTCACCAAGTTCATCACCTGCATACATAGTTGGGTTTCCTGGCATAACTGCTAATATACTTGTTAAAGCTTTATATTTTTCTAAAGCAGGTGTTAGGAATTGCTTATGAACAAGAGTTTCTAATGTTTTACATTTACTTTCGTCTTTAGCAAATTTTTGAATTTCTAAAGAATTTTCCTTAGCTTTGTTAATAATATCTTCCCAATTGTGGGAAAAAGCCCTTCTTGCAAAGTATTCTTTATTTTTATTTTGAGCAAGTTCATCTATAGCATTTAATAATACTTGTTTAGAATTAGCACTTAACTCCAATTCTTTTGGTAAATCTTGAAAAGCTTTATTAACTGATTGTTTTAAAGCCTGAGCCGTAACAAAAGCAGACTGACCTGTTTGATCCAAGCTTGTAAGTTTATTTTTATATTCGATTAATTCTTGGACTTGAGGACATGATTTTCCCATTGAATCGTGAACTTCCTGGATTTTTTTATTATATTCAGTTTCTGATATAACTTTTTGGATTCTTGGATCATTTTTTATCCAATCTTTTTGCCAATTTTCTTCTATAAAACTCCATTTTTCATTCTGGGTTTTATTTTTATACCAGTCTCCATCTTTACCCAATGCTTTTTCATAAATATCATAAATAGGTTTCATTAACGCCATTCTTTTATCTGCGCCCATAGTTGAATCAAAAGTGTTTTTGATTTTCTCATCTATGTCGTTT
>MFRQ01000134.1 GCA_001784615.1 Candidatus Melainabacteria bacterium RIFOXYA2_FULL_32_9 | reverse complement strand
CTGTTTATGACTGATATAAATAAAGCCGTAATTTACTTAATATTTTGTAAATAGATTACAGGGTTTATTTGATATATAAAAGCCCTCTAAATGAAGATCATGGCTTTATAGTATGAAAAATATTAAGTAATTGATTCATCTTTATCTAAGGATAGTATTTCTTCTATAATAGGAATAATACTATCAGCATTTTCAGGGTTCCATATACTATGATAAAACTCTTTAAATATAGGTTCGTATGTTTTAGCTGCAGGAATTAAGCCAATACATATAGAATGTTTTCTTATTAAATTGGCTAAATGCAAAGGCCCTGAATCATTTCCAATATATCCACTTGCGTATTTAAGCAATTGTGCTACTTGAGTGATATCGAGTTTTTTTCTTAAATCAATAAAATATGTCTTATCAGGAATAGAGGGTTTATCGTCTATTCCTATAAAAATACAGGGAATATTGAAATTTTTATGAATTTTATCAGCTAATTCAAGGAAATTATTCTCAGGCCAGCGTCTATTTGCGTCAACTTTCTTTCCGTAAGCAGCTTCCATACAAATAACCATATATTTGGAGTTAATAAATGGAGGTTGCCAGTTGCTAAATTCCTTAATAGGGGTTAATGAGTCAGAATTAAACTCAAATGTCGACAAAATTTGCTCACTAGAATATCCCAAATCCAGGCAAATTCCAAAATAACTGATAGCAGCCATTGAAAGCTGATATTTATCCTGCAAGAAAGTTACGAGCTCGTTTGATAATCTTTCCTTGGTATTATTGAAAATTAAATAATCTAAGTCATTAGAATATTTATATTTACCTGAAGAGCATCCATAAGAGGTTTTTGCATAATAGCCAAGATTTTGGCTTGAATTATATAGAAAGAAAGCTTTATCAGGTGGACTTATCCAGGATTTTAACTTTGTTAGCAGATTTATTTCTTTTGTTGGAAATAAATCAAATGATTGAATTATT
The DNA here is from genome assembly GCA_001784615.1 of Candidatus Melainabacteria bacterium RIFOXYA2_FULL_32_9. Lineage (NCBI taxonomy): Bacteria > Bacillati > Candidatus Melainabacteria > Candidatus Melainabacteria bacterium RIFOXYA2_FULL_32_9. The sequence continues at coordinate 7,543 of MFRQ01000134.1, read as the reverse complement.
TTAGCTGTTACTTTAGCTGGAAATATAGTTATTTTTGAATTTTCAGGCCCATACTTATTCAGCAATTGTTTTAAACAAGCAATTGCGGGTAAAGTTAAAATTGAATCTCCAATCCGATTAGGAAGAATAATATTAATATTATTTGTATGCATGTCCTGTGTTATCCCTAGTTTACTAGTTTTATTGTAATACAAAAAAATAAAGTCAATTTTTTATGTTTAATATTCATTATTAAAGTAATTAGTAATGTTATTTTCTGCTAAAATTAAAATTGGTTCTAAAAGTGATAGTGGAATTTAATTATGTTAGAAACTCCTGGCCAACAGGTTGAAAGTCCTGTTATTATCGAGAAAATAGAGAAAACAAATAGGAATCGTAAACATTATCGTGTAATTATAGTGGCTATATTATTAATTATTGGTGTAATTATTGGAATAAAACATGTTATGCATGCCAGTTTACACCAATCTACCGATAATGCATTTATAGATGGCCATATAATACAAATTAGCCCTAAAGTTTCAGGAATTATTTCTAAGGTTTATGTTGATGATAACTATAAAGTGAAAAAGGGAGAGTTGCTTTTTGAAATTGATGATAAAGATTATTTAGCAAAGTTAGAACAGGCTAAAGCCTCATTATCTGCTGCTATTGCTAAAAAGAAAGGCGCAAATATAAATGTTAGACTTACTGATATAACTTCTTCTGCAAGTGTGAAACAGGCAAGTGCTGATGTGGATTTTTCCAGATCTAGCGTTCAGGCTGCCCAAGAACAGATATCGGTTTCACAGAGTAAGCTAGAAGAATCCCAAGCTAAAGTAACTGCTGCAATGGCAGATGATAAGCTTGCAAAACAGGATTTACGCAGATTTAAGGGTTTATATGAACTAGGAGCTGTATCAAAACAACAATTAGATACAGCTATTGCAAATTCACAAGCAGCAAAAGCAAGATTAAATGCTGCAAAAAAAGTTGTGGAAAGTTATAATTATTCTTTAAATCAAGCTAAAGCTCAATTAAAAGCAGCTTATGCTGGTATTGAACAGGCGATGGGACAATTAGAAAAAGCAAATACTGTTCCTGAAAATGTAGCTATCAGCAAGTCACAGCTTGAAACCTCAGATGCTGAAATTAAACGATTGCAAGCTGCACTTAGGCAAGCTGAATTAGACCTTTCTTATACAAAAATCCACGCTCCCGCATCAGGTTATGTAACACGCAAAGTTGCAGAAAATGGTGCATATGTTCAAACAGGCCAAGTGTCAATGGCCATCGTCCCTGCTAATGTATGGGTTATCGCTAATTATAAAGAAACTCAGCTTACGAACATGAAGCCTGGACAGCCGGTTATTTTAAAGATAGATGCATATCCTCATAAAAAGTTTAAAGGACATATAGATAGCATACAATATGGTACAGGATCACGTTTTAGTCTTTTACCACCTGAAAATGCTGTTGGTAGTTATATAAAAGTCGTGCAGCGTGTTCCTGTTAAAATCGTTTTTGATGAACAGCTTGATTCTCGTTATGTGCTTGCTCCCGGAATGTCTGTAGTTCCGGAAGTTAAAGTAAAATAATTAAGTTTAGATTTAAATAATGAGTGAAGATAAAACAAATTTAAATATTGATAATTCAGATCAAGAATGGAAACCAAGAATAAGCCCCTGGATTATTGCAATTTCAGTAATGCTTGCTACTTTTATGGAAGTATTAGATACTTCTGTCGCCAATGTTTCATTACCTCAAATGGCAGGGAGCTTTTCTGCTACTACTAATGAGGCAACCTGGGTATTAACAAGTTACCTTATAGCAAATGCAATAATTCTTCCTTCAGCTGCCTGGTTTGGTAGCTATTTTGGACGAAAGAAATTTTTTATTGTATGCATTGCTATTTTTACTCTTTCATCACTTATGTGCGGAATTTCATCAAGTCTTGGAATGTTAGTAATGGCCCGTATTTTTCAAGGATTAGGCGGTGGTGCTTTGCAGCCAATTTCACAAGCTATTTTGTTGGAAAGTTTTCCAAGATCACAGCGTGGACTGGCAATGGCTGTATTTGGAATGGGAGTTGTTGTTGCTCCAATTATTGGACCTACTCTTGGGGGATGGATAACAGATAATTATTCCTGGCATTGGATCTTTTTGATTAACATTCCTATTGGAATTATTGCAATTATAATGTCACAAATATTTGTTGAAGATCCTCCTTATATTAAAAATGCTAAATCCAGCAGGATTGATTTTGTTGGATTTGGATTTATGGCTATATGGTTAGCAACTTTACAGATTATATTAGATAAAGGGCATCAGGCTGAGTGGTTTTCAGCCCCCTGGATTTGCTGGTTTGCTGCTATTTCTGCTATTTCTTTTATAACGTTCATTATTTGGGAATTACGAGTGAAAGAACCCATAGTTAATTTACGCATTCTAAAAGACCGTAATTTTGCTATAGGAGTGATCTTAATGACTGTGGTTGGAGCTATTTTATATGCAACACTTGCAATGCTACCATTATTTTTGCAAACTCTTATGAACTACGATGCACAAACTAGCGGTTTAACTATAAGTCCTCGAGGAATAGGCTCTTTCCTGACAATTGTTATTGTTGGGCGAATTTTTATAAATAGAATAGATAATCGTATTTTAGTTGTTGCAGGCTTTTTAATGCTTGGAATTTCAAATTTTATGCTGGGAAATATTAACCTGAATATCGGAATAGGTAATGTTATATGGCCTAATGTTCTTTCAGGGGTTGGACTGGGACTTATTTTTATCCCTCTAACAAATTTAACCTTTAGTACATTAAAAAATGAACTTATCTCAAATGGAACCGGAATATTTAATTTAATGCGTAATATCGGTGGAAGCATCGGAATTTCAATAGTAGCCAGCTTAATATCAAGATATTCACAAATCCAGCAGAACTATATGGTTTCTCATTTAACTCCTTATGACCCGATATATCAGCAAAAGCTCCAGGTGGCTGGACAGTATTTATCTCTAAAAACAGGAGTTGTGACGGCTACACATCAAGCCCATGCATTATTTTATGGAATTTTGGTTAAGCAAGCTACTTTATGGGGATTTATTATTAATTTTCGTTTGTTTGGAATAATTTGCATATTATTAATACCGCTTATTTTCTTCTTTCAAAAGATTAAAACCTCTAACGATCAGGTTAATATACATTAAAGCTTTTAATTTAGGGATTATTTATATCTCATAACTTAACTAATTTTTGTAACATTGGCCTAATTTTTTTAGCAACTTTTCTTTTTAGGCAACTTTAAAAACATGTCTGTCTATGAGTTTTTATGAGAGAGTGGTGTTAAAATGATAAAGCCAATTCAATTAGAGCCCAGAATAACAGAAGAAAAGTTGCTATCTAGCAATCAGAAACAATCATCGCCTTTTTTTAAAGGTTTAAACGCTGATACAGCAAAATTTGACTTACACAATAATAATATTGCTTTTCGTCAGAACGGTAAAGTTATAAATGTTGTTAGTTTTACCGGATTAAAAAATCCTTTAGAACAACAAAAACCCGCTATTCAAATGAGAGTTGCAGGTGTAAAAAACCACCAAAACTCAATGACAGATCCTACTTTTGCTCCTAAAGATAAAAATGTGCAAGAATTAGCTGAAAGTGACTGGAAAGATGGACAAGAACTGACTTTTAAAATAGCTAAAGCAAAAAATGGTCAACGCATTGCTCTTATAGATCCCAATATTGGAGAAATTGGTTATGTACATAAAGAAATAGCTGATATTATTATGCCTGCTTTAAAGAGGAATCCTAAGGATTTTAAGTTTGAACTCTCAAACGTTATTGCAGGTATGGGTAAAGGTGCTGAAACTATTGGGTTAAGAGTTAATTTATTATATACCGGTAATGATGAAAAAAAAGCACAAGTTGGAGAAGTTTTTAATAAAGTCTTAAACAATCCTGAATGTTCGGAATCAGCTATGTTATATCAGCCTGAGGCTTCTCCTGAAGAAGTTCTTAGTGTTATCCTTGATAAGGATCCAAAAGCGAAAGAAATTATTAATAATATAGTTCGAGAAATCAAGGATCCATCTAATAAAAGGATTTTAGTATTAGGACATTGTAAACCTGATGGTGATACTTTAGGTTCAGCATTAGCACTTAAAAATGCTATTAAATTAATGGACTCTGAAAGAAAAGTAGATGGAGCTGTGGATGATAAGATTCCCGGTTTATTCCGTCATAAGTTACCAGGAATAGATGGGGAAATTAAACGTCCTTATAATCCAGAATTTAAACAAAAACTCGAAAAAGAAATTACCAGCTTAAAAAATGGTGAGCAAAACGATCAAACTAAAGGACAAATTGAAATTCTTGAAGATGAACTGGAAGAATTAAAAAATCCTGAAGATTTTCTAAATCCTAAAGATAAATATGATTTAGTAATATTATTGGATGTTCCTACTCCTGAAAGATTTACAAACCAGTTTAAAAACTATATTGAAGGCGCTAAAAAAGTAATTTATGTGGATCATCATCCACACAGGCCTGCTGAATGGGATAGAAAAGCTTCTCAAACAGGCTTAGATATGAACAAAGTTCATAATAACAAGTTAGCCTGGATTGCTGATACTGTACCGGCCGCTACTCAGATGGTTTCTATAATTGCCAATAAGCTTTTACCACAGATGAATGACATTGAACAAGGTAAGATTTCACCTCAAGAAGCATTTAATAAACCCGGACAATTGGATAAATTTAAGGCTTTCGTTGCAAGTATAGTTACGGGAATTTCGACAGATACCGGTTCTTTCTTGAGAACAGCTAATTTATTACCTGAACATATGAAAATGCCTGTTCAAAAAAGACCTAATTTTATGCCTGAAGGTGAATCCAAATATCTTATGAACATGACTGATGGTGTTATTAATAAAAAGTGGTTACGTGAAGAAATTAATTACGATATTTCTGATGGAAAAGTCGATAAGTTAAAAGGTTCAGCACGTGATTTAATGTTAGAGTACTCTTTAAAAGGCCTAAAAGTATACCCCGATTCTAAGTTAAATACACCTGATCTGGGTCTTGGAATTGTTGAAGTTGACTATGACAAAATGTATGATGTTTGGCATTATGCTCGTGAAGCCGAGAAACAAGAAGGTAAAAAACCTGAAATAAATTTCTTGGACGTTCAAAACAGCTTTAAAATAAATGAAATCACAGGTACATTACGTGCAAATCCTCTTAAACACAAGCCTGAAGATCATGGAGTCAAAAAAGCAGCTCAATATGAGAGTGATTATGATGCTGACAGAATTGCCATATTAATTTGTCAGGATAAGAAGGCCGGTAGATTGGATGAAAAATTAAATATAGCATCAAATAATGGCTTACGTTTATCCTTGAGATCACAAGAGGGTACAATATGGGCTGAATTGCTTGCTAACTTATTTGGAGGTGGTGGCCATGGCGATGCTTCAGGAGGTAGAGTAGATTTGCCGGGCATTAATTTAGATAGTAAATTAGCTGTAAAAATTAATGGTGAAATAGAAAGAGACCCTGCAACTGTCTTGAAAAAATTAAAAAATAACCATGAAATTATGAATAACGTTAAGCTTACTAATGCAGAAAAACAAGCTAAAGTCAGCAAGATTGAGTTAACTATGGATTCAAACGGTAGAACCTGTTCAGAGTTAATCGCAGATTTAGTCAAAGAAATAAGATCCACCCAACCTAAAGAGAATAATGATAAATCCTCTAATAAACATAAAAAGAATTTATCTTTTAGTGGAAACAAAGTAATTTCGATAAAAGAATTTATTCCGAAAATTTTTGCAAAAAATAGATAATACTAATTTTTGTCAAAAATTTTTAAGCAGGATGCAGAGTGAGTATGTTTTCGGAGGAAGCCTATGCACCATGTCAATTTGAAGGTGCATCAGCGACGCAGAAAACATTCTCACTCTGCATAATTAATTGGTCAATCTATTATTCCAATAATGCACCAGTGCTTGCTTGATTAATTCATCAAAAATTTTGAAACATTATACTAATATTTCTAACATTTTCTGCTTATTACATAAAGTGCAAGGTCTTTTAAGGCTTGCTTATATGGGCTATTTTCAATAACATCTAATGATTTATTTGCTAAATTAATATAATGTTTTGCTAATTCTTTAGATTTCTCTATTCCGTTTGTTTGTAGAACTAGATTTAAAGCTGTTTTAAAATCTTCTTCGCTCTGGAATTCTTGCTTAATTAATTTGCTAAGAGTAAAATCACCCTGTTTTTCATATTCTTCAAGAGCAAATATAACTGGAGCTGTAATGATACCGTCTTTTAAATCTATTCCAACCGGTTTACCAGCTTCAGCTTCAGTTGAAGTGAAATTAAGTATATCATCTATTATTTGAAAAGCGATACCAAAGTTTAGCGCATAATCTCTTGCTGCTTTGACTATTAAATTATCAACTGCCGGAGTTAATATAGCTGCACATTCTGCACCTGCTATAAATAAATTGGCTGTTTTTCTTTCAGATTTTTCAATATATTGATCAAAAGAGGTGAGTTGATAACTCAGAAATTTTTGCTGAATTTCTCCTTCACAAACCTTACTCATAATATTGGCAAATATTTCTATAACAGAATAATTTTTTACTGCTGCCAATTTAATGAGAGACTTGGAAAGGAGAAAATCTCCTGCAATTATTCCTGTTTTGTTATCCCACTTTTTATTTATGGTTGATCTGTTTCTTCTTGTCTCAGTTTCATCAATAATGTCATCGTGTACAAGAGTGGCTGTATGGATTAATTCAAGAGCTTGGCCCAGTTTAAAATGATTTGCTGAGAGATACCCTTTATTTAAAGCTTTTGCAAATAAAAAACTTATTGCAGGTCTTAACCTTTTTCCACCAGCCTGAATAACATATTGAACTATCTTTATTAAAAGAGGGTTATTATCAGCTAAATCTTCTATTAATCTTTTTTCTAATAAAATTAATTCTGAATTTACCGGTTCTAATATATCTGATAGTTTAATTTGCTCTTCTGAGAACTGTTTTATATGGTTTAGCATTAATAAATTTCCATTTATTTAGCGATATAAGGATTTTAATTTATAAACTAAAAAATTGGGCGAGGGGAGACTCGAACTCCCACAGGGGTTACCTACTAGTTCCTAAGACTAGCGCGTCTGCCATTTCGCCACTCGCCCATTTATTTATACATTTTTTAATCTAACACCTATCGTGGATTATAGTCAAGGAATTATTACTCTCTATACCAGAATGAGTTAGTTTTCGATAAAACCGGCAAAGCCGCTTTTTCCGAAAACGTCGCTCCCGCTTTGCAATACCGTTTCTCAAAAATTATTTCATTTATCGATTACTTTTTACAGACGGTATAATTAATAAGAAGAATTTTTTTAAATAAAGTTTCTATCAAAAACATTTTTAAGGACAGCAAAAAAAATACTTATGTATTTTTTATTGCGTACTTAGAACCTATCCGACAAAAATTTTAGAAAGAACCATAACGCAACAGGCAATATGAATAAAGGCT
>MFRQ01000133.1:2898-7110 GCA_001784615.1 Candidatus Melainabacteria bacterium RIFOXYA2_FULL_32_9 | reverse complement strand
ATTTAAGCACGGATTAAATCGATAAGCAGGGTAAAACTGCTTAATAAGTGTATTTATGTATGTTGATTTCTGGATTTACCCGCCAATATAAGGCTTTATTAATTTTAATAAAATTGTTGGGGCAAAATTATTTTGCCCCAATTTGCTACTTAGATATAAGTTAAGGACAGCGAAAAAAATACTTATGGATTTTGATGAAAAATCCAATAAATATTTTTGTAGCCTGCTTCCTGTAATCAGCAAATAAACGAGCAATAAAAAATGCGTAAGTATTTTTTATTGCGTCCTTTAAGAAGACTTTTCAGGATAATACCAGAACAAAAAGAAAAAGAGATGTTTGTAACACCTCTATATTCACCTTACCCAGATAAAACGGAGGAGGGATTCGAACCCCTCCTGTCTGATTAATTATTTTAAATTGATTTATCTTTTGGGATTTTTGCAAATTTCCAGGCTAAAATTAATAAACAGACTGCCATTATTGCAATGCCGATCAATCCAATGACTTGATATTGATTCATTCTTTCAACTCCTTTATTAATAAATTAATTTTTTCTTCCACATTTAATAAGCCTTTTAAAAAGAATACAAACAAGATAATACCTGTAAAAAATAAACTCAGCCTCAAAACACTAGTTAAATTAAAAAATAAACCAATGTTTCCGCCTCCAATAACTATGATCAGGGTAAGTAGGTTGCTTCTTTTGTTTATTAGATTATCAATTTCTTTCTTTACAGCACTCTGATTCAGAATGAATAGGATTTCCATAAAAGCTACCAGCTTAATCAATTTTAATTTAATTAAATTTCTTTAACAAGTTTGTTAAGAACCCCAAATTTATTGCCTTTACAAAAAGTTATAACCTGATATTAGTATTTAAAACAGGTTTGATATAATAAGGGGAAATAGTTAGGGTAAAGATAAAATATGAGACTTATTTTTAACGTATTCAAAAAGATACTTATAGTAGGGATGATTGTAATAACAATAATACTTATTTGGTTTAGCTATAATGTTATTCAGGGGACAATTAACTATATTGAGCGTGATTCTCAAGAACATTTTGTAATTAGTATTTTAAAATTAAATCAAGCTATCAATTCCAGCATTAAACAAAATAAAATTAATCCAGCTAATTGCCATAATTGCAAAGCTAATAAAGCTGCTTTAGCAAATTTATTTATAGAAAATTTAAATGTTATTAAGTCGAATACAGATACAATTAATCCATATTTTTATATAACAGATGGAATGAAGTACATAATTACAAAAGCAGATGGGATATGTGGTTCTAATGATACAGTGGATCCTGAAAAAGCCAACTGTGTAATTTTAGTAGACATTAATGGTGATAAAGAACCAAATATAGAATCAACAGGAAATAAACATAAAAGATATTCCTTTAGAGACCAATACAGACTAATTATAAATGCTAATTCTGTTGAACCTGCATCAAATTCCAATAATGATGTAGCTCAAATAGCATACGAGAATATTCGAAAAAAACGTTATTACTAAAATCACCTAGCTATACATAGATTTTTGTCGGACTAAAACCCCAAGCAATCCTTCATCCCTATATCTACGGTCTTATGTAATTATGTGTAATTTTTATGTAATTCTAAAATTTTTACTGGATTTCAGCCACTTGTTTTAACGAAATTCTACTCTACTAAAATCCCTTAATAGCAAGGCTTTCCGAAACAGAACAAAAAGAAAAAGAGATGTTTGTAACACCTCTATATTCACCTTACCCAGATAAAACGGAGGAGGTGAGATTCGAACTCACGGTAGAGTTGCCCCTACGACGGTTTTCAAGACCGTTCCTTTAAACCGCTCAGGCACTCCTCCAGTGCAACAATATATTACTACATAACTTTTTTATTTTCTAGTAATAGTTTTAATTTTTCAAGAAACTTGATTGTATAAATTAATAATTTTTAAATTTTCCGTGTTTCTCAAGTATAATATCTTTGGGGAGCTTTATAATATTTATATGATTGTTAAGTGATTTAAATATATGATAGAAAAGAATAACAATAAAATCTTGCTAAACTCAATTAATAAACAGTATTTCGTTGGTATTTCGCTTGGTTCTAATGCTACAGCGGAAACAGGAATAGCTGTTGTCGACAGAAGCTTAAATCTGCTTAGAATTGATAAAATATTCAATATTGAAGATTTAGAACTTTACATCAAAAATCTTGGACCAGCCGATAATATCATCATTTGTATGGACTTACCTAAAAATACTAATATGGTGAACGGTAAATGGCGTATAGAATCAAGACACATTAATCCTTTTAAGCTTATTATGCCGGATAATCCCAAATTTAATTGGGCAGAACGTTTTAGTGATAGGGGAGTTGAATTTTGTAATACACTTAGTTCTTTAAGCATAGATACTTATAGATATTACTGTTATTTTACAAAAAATATCCTTAAATTAAGTTCCCCTTATAAGCCAAGATCTCCAGCAGATTGTAAGCATTTACAGATGAGTATTAAAAATAACCTAAAAATTTCGGGTATTCCATCAAACATGATAGCGCTTTCCGGTCTTGATGCTATTCTTGGTGCGTATACCGCCTGGAAATTATCTACAAGTCAGGAAAATATTGGATACAAGTTTATAGGCGACTATAAAAATACACCTATAGCGACAGCTTTATAGTTTTATAAAAAATTCAGAGCCTGTCTGGCTAAAAATCAGGGTATGATAATTATAGGCTCGACTTTTGGACTTAAAGTTGTTTAAATACAATTCACAAGGCGATTCAACTTTGGCAAAACAGCTTCTAAGTAAATAAAGCAACAAGATATCTTGTTGCTTTATTTATTATTCTCAATACAAGAATATTTTTATTTATTTATTGTATTTTGTGCAGCGTCTTTAGCTTTATCAGCTACTGGATGTATAAGATTTTTAGCTTTATCAAAGATTGATTTTGCAGCATCTGTTATTCCACTAAAACCCATTTTTTTAGCTAAAAGAACAGCACCAGCTACCAAAGCAGCTAGTATAACAATTTTCTTAAGGCTGCCACCTTTTTTTTCTGCATATATATCTGGAGCTGACATATGCTCCGCTGTCAATGGTCCTAAGTTATCTTCTCCAGCCTTATTTTTAGCCGTAGCTTTGAAAGATGGACTCACAGGCAGTGTGCTTACTGGTCTTATTTCCATACAAACCTCCTATAATTTATAGAATTCGATTATTTTTCTAATTCAATTATATAAAACCTGAAAATATAGCTTTATGCTAGTTTCAATAAATTATTTACAAAATAATTATTGAAAAGCAAGTGCTCAAATGGTTATAGAGGTTAATACTTTGTAATATTTAATGTCAAAAAATGGTTAATATTTTACTCTCCCATTACTTTAATTATTAGTTTTTTTCTTCTTTGTCCGTCAAACTCAGCATAATAGATTTGCTGCCAGGTACCAAGATCTAATTTGCCATTTGTTACAGGCACAATTACTTCATGACCAATTAATAAACTTTTTAGATGACTATCACCATTAGTTTCCCCTGTCATATGATGGTGATAATCAGGGTCATAAGGGGCTAATTTTTCTGCCCATTCATCAATATCTCTTATTATTCCACTTTCAGCATCATTTACATAAACTCCAGCTGTAATATGCATAGCAGACACCAAAATCATGCCTTCTTGAATTCCACTTTCCTGAAGTGCCACTTCGACTTCATCGGTAATATTAACGTATTCACGATGATGCTGAGTGTTAAACCATAAGTATTTTGTATGAAATTTCAATGTTTTTCTCCTTTTTAAAAACAATTATTCATAATTCTTAATTTTATAAGGTTTTTGCTAAAGTTTTTCAGAGAATATCCGAAGTATATAAAAGAAGCCGTCTACAGGGAGTAAGAAGATTATGCAGGAAAAAAATTATAATACAAAAATTGTTTCTAATGAAATTAAGAAGCTTTTTGCAGATTTAGATCAATTTATGGATAAGAAAAATCAACTTATTGATGATATGAAAAAAGCTTATTTGAACTTATCGACAAACAATTAAAACCTTGCTATTAAAGTTTAAAGTAAAGCATTGATTGCTTTACTTTTTTATTGCCTGTTTAAATGTGTTATATTGCTTAATAATTAGGTTATTTTCTATAGTTATGTGGCATAAGACAAAAAAGAAAGCAAATAGGGTTTTGTATGAGAAAAAATAGTAAGCAA
>MFRQ01000133.1:0-2793 GCA_001784615.1 Candidatus Melainabacteria bacterium RIFOXYA2_FULL_32_9 | reverse complement strand
GAAGATATTTTAAAAGTTGAACAGGCAATAAAAGAAGCAAGAAGTAATGCTATTACCAGATCTCGTACTTGTCTAATTGATTTTTCCCAAGCCAGTACATCTAACGGCCAGGATGGTGGTTTAGTACAGGTTAAGCAAGGTAATGGAACCCTTATATCTCAGTTTTATTTAAGCAAAAATGTTCTTTATAATAGCACATCGAGCACTATATCAAGTAATGTAATAAGGTTCGATTTTCGAGGTCAACCTGTTGATAGTTCTGGGGCAACTTCTGGTTTCACTACAAGCACCAATCAGGTAACTATAAGTTATTATAAAGGATCAACTGCTCTTGCATCTAAGTCTACAACTGTTACACCAGTTACAGGTTATGCAAAAATTATTAATTAAGGACGCAATAAAAAATACTTACGCATTTTTCATCAAAATCCATAAGTATTTTTTACGCTGTCCTTAATTTAGTTTTACTTAAAAAAATTCCCTGTTTTACAGGGAATTTTTTTATTCCATAGTATCTTGTGAATCGGGACTGGTTATTTTTACTCCCATTTTTTTAAGTTCATTCATAGCTTTTGCTGCGTACGGAGAGTCAGGGAAATTATCCAGTACAGTTTGGAAGCACTCTATTGCTTCTTCTCTGTATTCTCTCTCTCTATATATAAAGCCTGTTTTGTAATATAACTGTGGGAAATCGTTGTTATTTGGATTTCCCAGTAGAGCGTCATCTAGTTGTAACTTGATATCAATTAAGTCTTCATTATCTTTAGGGGAGAATAATCCTGAAGCATAGACTTTTTTAACTAATGTATTTATAGTAGTCGTTATTTGGGTTATTTCTTCATCAGTTATTTTTTTCTTTTTCTTAGCAGCTAAAGCATCCGGCACTACAGCAAAACCCAGTAATGCTGAGAAGATTAAAGTAAATACTATTATTTTTTTAAATTTTATCATATCAATCCCCTCTTACCCCGGATACTTAAAGATTACAATATATAATTTGTGCTTTCCTCGATTAAATATATGAAATATTCTCACTTAATAGTCTTTATAAATCAAGTAAAAACCAAATTATTATTTAAATATAAAACTAAGTGAAAAGAATTAAGCTTGGTTTTATATATTATTCTCAATTCGTGCTAAAATTCTGCCTAAAGGGGTTTTCTCATTAAATTAATAAAGCTGGAGAGACAGTTTTTTAGAGGAGAAATAAGTGGAAATTATAAAAAAGCTGCAAAAGGATTATGGATATGATATTTTAGCGTTCATTGCTTTATTAATTATATTTACTTTTCTTGCTCACATATTTGTAGCTCATCAGGTACATCCTGTAGTAGACAGTTTTGTAGGGCCATTTATCTCATCAGAGATGTTAAAAGGGGGTGTTTTATATAAAGACATATTTATCCCATACGGACCTTTTGCATATCAATTGAACAGCTTTTTATTCATAGTTTTTGGAGAACATCTTAATACTCTTTATGCAGCTGGAATAGTTAATTCTCTGGTTATATTGAGTACGATATATCTAATAGCAAGGAGTATTTCATCCAGATGGGTAGCTTTCACAGTATCATTTATAATAATGACCACTTGCGTTTTTCATTATTATATCTTTAACTATATATTTCCTTATTCTCCTGCAATAAGCTATGCTTTAACAGCACTCTTATTATCTTTATTGTTTCTTATTTATTATCTTAAAACCTCAAATCCAATATATACAAGATTTTCTTTTTTATTCATAAGTATTTCTATGCTTTCCAAGTTAGATTTTTCTTTATTCTTAATTCCATTATTAATCATAGTATTATTTTTAAAGCCTATAACCAGAAAAGATTCAATATTAAACTTTGCAATCCTGATAATTATCCCTTTAGTTAGTTGGGGTACATTATTTTTGCAGGGATTAACATTATCTGATATGTCTAATTACCTGTATCACTTTGATAAATTCGTAAAGTCTCCTCTTGTAGAGTATTTTTACAGTAGATATTCTGGCTTATACCCTAGTATGCGATTTTTAAACCTTAATAGCTACAATTTTACAAAAATCATACTGATTTTTGCCACATCATTACTGCTCATTTGTCCTTTATTATATTTAATTCATAATAAATTAAATAACCTTAAAAAGGGGATTCAGACTGTTATAGCAATTCCTTTAGTTATAATTCCTATTTTAATAAGTGATTATTTTATTGAATACCGCAATATAATGTTTGGTTGGATAGCAATCACCACAACATTTATTCTTTTATTTATTTTGCTGTTTCCCTTTATAAAAGAAGATTTTAAGGGATTATCTTTTATAAATAAAATCAAGAAAATAAAAAATAAATTAGAAATATTAAGTTTAAATCAGAAAATTTTTATATTAATAACAATTGCGGCTTTAATTTCCTCTCTTAGATCTTATTTTTTCATTGATTTTAATAGTTTTGGTACATTTTTATTGCCGTTAACCCTTATGGTTAATGTTATTTTCCTTATAGATTATTTGCCCAATTATTTAAAACTGATTAATGCTAACATTTGGAAACAGGCTTGTTGTCTTGTTCTAATAGGTATAGGATTCGCTTTGTCTTTAAATTATATAGAAGAGATAGAATCTATGGTTTTATATCCTGTGAGTACAGCAAAAGGAACAATTTATACAAACAAAGTTTTTGCAGATGCTGCAAATGGAGCGATAGATTATATAAATAAAGAAATGCCGAAGAATGCAACATTTATAATGATGCCGCAGGGTCCTGCTTTGAATTTTTTGACCGATCATCCGTCTCATGGCTGGTA
>MFRQ01000132.1:2606-10854 GCA_001784615.1 Candidatus Melainabacteria bacterium RIFOXYA2_FULL_32_9 | reverse complement strand
AATAACCACAGATGCTATCAAAATTGTTTGAATCCAGGTTGTGAAATCAAGCTGAGTAGTGTGAAATATAAATTGTAAGGGTTTAAAAGTTAAAACACTAATTTGAGCAAATAAAGCTGTGGCTAAACTTACAAATAAAAAAGGATTTGAAAAAGGATTCATCTTAAAAATAGATTTCCTGAAAGAACGTGCATTCCAAGCTAGAAAAAATTGAAAAAATACAATTGTATTTAATGCAGTTGTTCTGGCATATGTTAAATCTGTTCCTTGTTCTAGCTTATACCAGAATAATAGCAAAGTTCCTATCGCAATAATTATACCAATAATCGTTATACGTTTTAGTATAGGAGAATTTATTATGTTTTCTCTTGGATTTTTAGGCTTTCTCTTTTCTATACCGCTTTCTCCTGGTTCATAAGCCAGCGCTATATCCTGTAAACCATTAGTAACAAGATTTACCCACAAAACTTGAGTAGCAAGAAACGGTAATGGTAAATTAAATATCAGGCTCAATATAATTGATAATGCTATTCCAACCCCTGATGAAATCAAGAAAAATGTTACTTTGCGAATATTATCAAAAATAATTCTTCCAACTTTGACTGCTTCAAATATTGACTCAAAATTATCATCCTTCAATACCATATCGGAAGCTTCTTTTGCAACATCTGTTCCTATTTTACCCATAGAAACACCTATATTTGCTTTCTTTAAAGCAGGCGCATCATTTATTCCATCACCTGTAACTGCAACCACATTACCTTTATTCTGTAAGGCCTCTACAATTTTTAACTTATGATGAGGAGAAACTCTTGCATAAACAGATATTTTATCTACACACCTATTAAGGAAGTTCTCACCTGATTCATCTAACTCCTGCCCTGTCATTATTAAATCTCCAGACTTATAAATACCTATTTGCCCGGCTATAGATTTAGCTGTAACCTTATGATCTCCAGTTAACATTACAACTTTTATTCCTGCCTTTTGAGTGGACTTTATTGCATCAATAGCACTTTGTCTTGGAGGATCGATAATTCCTTGAAAACCAACAAACTCTAAATCACTGGTGGACTCTTTTTCAAGATCAACATCCTCAGGGCAAACATTGTATAAATGTTTTACTCCAAATCCTAAAACCCTTAACCCAGCTTCTGCCATTTGAATATATTGATTAGAAAGCTTTTCTTTATTTTCATCTTTTGAAAAATCGAGTATTTTTTCAGGAGCTCCTTTTATAAATACTGAACAATCATTATCAAACTTATACATAACCGCCATATATTGCCTTTTTGAGCTAAACGGTATTTCATCGACAAGTTTATATTTATATTCTTTTTCCTCAATATCGATACCATATTTCATTGCAGATACGATTAAAGCTGCCTCTGTTGGATCTCCTTTTATTTGCCATTCTCCATTTTCTTCGTATAAGTCTGAAGAATTACAAAGCAAACCCGTTAAAAGCAGTTTATTAAGATCATCATCCTGCTCAATTTTTTGTTTATCGTGCAAGATATCTCCCACCGGATCATAACCAACACCAGTAAATTCAAATTCCTTTCCATTAGTGTAGACTTTAACTACTGTCATCTTATTCTCAGTAATAGTACCTGTTTTATCAGAGCATATATAATTACAACTTCCCAGCGTTTCTACCGCTATCAATTTTCTAAGAATAGCATTTTTTTCTGCCATTCTTTTTAACCCAACAGCCATTGTAACTGTTACAACAATAGGAAGCCCTTCAGGAACCACAGCTACAGTCATACTTATAGCAAACAAAATTATCTCAACCAAAGATATATTTTTTACTAATCCAAGAAAAACTACAAAAATTGCTAAAATAACACTAACAAGACCTATCTTTTTGCTAAAATCTACAAATTTTTTCTGGAGTGGAGAAAGCTCTTTTGTAGTTGCTTTAACTTCCCTGGATATTCGCCCAAGCTCAGTTCTTTCACCAGTTCTTACTACTACACCTTTACCTCGCCCATTTGTAATTACTGTTCCCATAAAAGCCATATTTTTCTGATCAGCAACAGGAACATTATCTTTATTTATAACCTCAAATTGCTTATGAACAGGAAGAGACTCGCCTGTAAACATTGATTCATCTATTTCAAGTTCTTTTATCTCAAATAATCTTATATCAGCAGAAACTCTATAACCAGCTGATAAGGTCACAATATCGCCAGGGACTATTTTTATAGCATCAATTCTATCTTCTTTGCAATTCCTAACAACAAATGCTTTTTGTGTGACCAGTTTTTTTAATGCTTGCATGGCCTTTTCTGCTTTATGCTCCTGAAAAAAACCAATAATAGCATTTACAATTACAATAAATAATATTATTGCTGTATCAATATAATGGTTAATACATAATGTAAAAATAGCAGCAATTAAAAGAATATATATTAATGGGCTTGTAAATTGATGCAAAATCAGCTTCCAGACAGGATTCTCTTCTTTCTCTTTTAAAGAATTAAGCCCATATTTTTTTAATCTATTTTGAGCTTCTTCATTTGAGATGCCTCGATATGAAGTATTAAATTCTCTAAAAACCTCATCTATATTTTCATTGTAATACATTTTATTCTCCAACAAACCTGTTTTACCTAATATAGAAGAGTAACTGTGAACAATTACTCTTCTATATTAGCAATAAGTAACTAATCTATCTATAATAAGGACAGTTATAGTTACCTCTCAGGTCTTTGAGTAAAGACGGGTTTGCTAAATTGACAATTCAAGACTTCATAAACATCATAAGCATTTTGATTTTCAGACATCGGGATTAATTTTGTTTCATACAAAGTAGGATCCTGTTCTCTAAGGTAGTTTGCTATATCTTCAGCAGCTCTAGTGCCCTTTTCATCTACAAAATGGTGTAACTTACTCATATCATCGTGAGTTAGATGAATCGTATATCCATCGATATTCAATATATGAACATTCTGATCTGCATCAAATTCCAAAGTAACCTTATGTCTCCTGAGCATAGCCTTTCTCCCCGAATAGTAATACTATATTTAGTAGTGCTCTAACGATAACTAATAACTTTAAACTAAGTCCTACTGCTTCAAAGGCTTTAGTCGTTAACCTAAGTTAGGTAATGGATATTACCCTATATTTTAAATACAAAAAGCTAATTCAACCATAACCAATTAAATAGATTTTATGATTATTTATTAAAACTTATCCAAAAATTCAACAAATTGGTGCATTGAGATTGCTTCGCAAGAATAATTGATACTAGTTATTTACGTTTCCAGGCTCGCAATGACAGCAAGATTTATTTGCAGAATAGGCTCTTAATCATTAATAAGGACGCAATAAAAAATGCGTAAGTATTTTTTACGCTGTCCTTAAGTCATAAAATAAAAGGCTTTATATCTGTGTAAAATATCTCTTCTAGCTGTTGATCATTCAAATCTGTCCAGGTTTGATTATCTTCAGAGTATCGATATTTATGATTATCCTCATCATAATAGATTTTCAGATATACATATTCTTCTTTTCTGGGAGGGTCTCCGTGGATAGGTATTTCTGGTCTATTAACAACGATATTTGCGGTTGGATTTTTCCGCAGATACACGTCTGGCCCCTGTTTTCTGATTGTTTTCTTGAATTCCTCTATTTCCATAGCTAATACCTCATCTTAATCAGAAAATATTAAGACAAAATAATGATTATTTTATGCTTCACTTGTCTATAGTGTTAACTGTTATTTCTCAACTGCATTAAGAAATATTAAGTCAGAATTATTTTATTTCGCTGATTCACATCTATTATTAATAAAAAAAATAAGAAATTTTAACTAATTCCATCAACTTTAATTTTGGCTTTGTTTTATACAAATGTTATATACGTGGTTATTATTCAGGAGTTTTAATATGAACAATATACAAGGAGTAGGACTTACACACCCTACAAATCCCGTAAAACAAGCTCAAAAACGAGTTGATCAACCGAACATTTTCGATCAGGGTAAAACTGACAGTGTTGCTTTTGGCAATAAACTAGCTCAAGAAGCACCTAAACTTTCCAGTAAGTTATTAGACAAGTTTTCTAACAAATTAAGAGTTGTTTTATCTGGAATGATGGGTTCGAATCAATATATCAATGATATTAAGGCATTAGCACATAACGAGACAATAGAACAATTATCCAAAAACCCAGCAGGTGCATTGCAAAAAGCAAAAAATTTACTCCAAATGCACAAAGGATTTGCAGCAAACTATGTTAAAAAAGGTTACTATATTCCTAGTAACGAGAATGCCTGGGTAATAAGAACGTATGACTTAGTAGGTGGAATCAATGAGAAATTAGGTAAAACAGGTCAGGCATTTTTAAATTATGCTAAAGGTTACAAGACTTACTTGAAAACTGCAAACAGAGACGAAGCTACTTCTATTTTCAAAAAAATGGCTTCAAGAATGATAAAAATGGCAGAAGAAGGTAATAAACCAGCTTTAGCAGATAAGATAAAAGCAGAAGTCAAAAAATATTCTGCCAAATATTAATAGTCTAACCAATCAATAAAGAGGTTTCAAAAAATTTGAAGCCTCTTTTGATTTCCCTCTTAAGGAACAAACAAAAAATTATTGCGTATTTTAAAACGCAAATCTGTCATTGCGAGCGAAGCGAAGCAATCCATTAAATAATGCTATAATTTGGATTGCTTCGTCGGGCTTTCAGCCCTCCTCGCAATGACAATATCACTTTATGCGTAAGTATTTTTTGTTACCTCCTTAATATGTTTAAAAAATTTCTTCACCTGTCATCGCGAGGTGGCTAGCCACTTTTCTCAGTCATCAACCCTTCCAATAATACACAATGTCATCGTGAGGTTTCTAAAAGAAACCGTGACGATCTTTCCAATTTTGAATAATAGCTTGTAAAATGGATAGATTGCCACAGATTCCTTCGAAATCTTCGCAATGACAAAAATGATTAATGCTGTACATTTTTTGAATTCTCGGATAAGCTCTAAGACACCTGAGTAATTAAATCACTAATCAATTTATTCAGACCAGAAGGGCTTTTCAAAATGAGATATATCAGCAAAAATAACGATCTATAAAATTAAAAGGAGATAGATCGATGAATTTAACCAGTAATGCTTTTGCTGATAAAGAGACAATCCCACCTCAATATACTTGTGACGGAGAAAATATTTCTCCTCCTTTAAAAATCGAAAAAGTTCCCCAAGATGCAAAAAGTCTGGCTCTTATAGTCGATGACCCTGATGCACCTCATGAAACTTTTGTGCACTGGGTTCTTTATAATATTCCTGCAAACAAAACAGAACTCTCAGAAAGTCTTCCAAACATTCCACAACTTACTGACCGAAGCTTACAAGGAAAAAACAGTTTCGGGAAAACCGGTTATGGAGGTCCCTGCCCACCAAGTGGAACACATAGGTACTTTTTTAAGCTCTATGCTCTTGATACAAACCTGGATCTAGACCCAAAGGCAACAACAAAACGAGAAATTGAAAATACAATGATGGGACATATTATTTCTGAAGCCGAACTAGTAGGTCTTTATAGGCATTAGACAATTCAAATTTAATAGTGCAATAACGAAGACTAAGTGATACAATCACATTTTCACCAGTTCTCCCAATAATAAGTACTGTCATCGCGAGGGCTGGAAGCCCGTGGCGATCTTTCCATTTTACAACTATAGGCAATAAACTGCATGGGAAAGATTGCTTCGTCACTACGTTCCTCGCAATGACAATGTGTATTATCAGAATGATTGATGACCGATAACAGTGCGAAGCATCTCACAATGACAAATATTGATTAATATTGTACATTTTTAATTTCTGGATAGCCGCTAAGCCACATTCTAAAGCTAACGATCATTCCAAATAGAACTGAGTTTGTATGTTTGACACTTGGTAATGGATATTACCTCAACTTTTAATCTTCACAACAGCTTTTTTTACATATTCTGGGGCATCAATCATTATTCCAGGCATATGAGCATCTTGTGGAGCAAAAATCACAAAATAACCTTCATCTGCAATGACAAAATTCCCATCACCCTCTAAAAACAGAATATCTTTATCCTTATCATAATCAGTTACAGGCTTTAGCTCATCAATATTGACATAACCCATTTTTTCTCTGCCTTTAATTATGTATTGAATATCAATATATTTCTCGTGAGCTTCCCATTTACCCTCTGTTTTCGTATCATAATCCTGAATCAAGACAAAAATATTATCATTATCTATTTCATACTTACCATTATCAAATTCTGATGGGTCATTATCCTGTAAATATCTTAGAGCTTTCTCTATTTTTGCATTTAAATTATAGTAAAAACAAGCATTTTCAAGCTTATCAATAATCATTTTTTATCCTCAACTTGTAAACTGAATTTTCCTTATAAATTTTAAAATAAACCCATTAAAAAGACTATCTCAAGGGTATTTCTTAGAGTACATCAAAGTTTTTTTATATAAAATGATTTAAACTAATAATAGACGCATATTTTTGGACTCTGATGAGCGTATTTCAGGTTTTTTGCTATAAAATATCTATTAAATTTGTTAATTAAGTTGTGAAATCAATATTTTATAAGACCTATTTAACTTTATTGTGCTACAATATTATTAGGACGGCTTTTTGAAGTTTTTGCTAATCCAAATGTACAAAGATTTTACATTAAAATTTCAATAAAAGAATGAAAGATTTATTTTATGAATTCAAACAACAGCATGGCTAATCTTATTGATCAAGCTGAAAAATTTGCACTTGGCGGAATAACAAATCAAGAAGCTATCGACATTAATACTCACATAATAGAGTTAAATAAGTTTGAAAGTGCAGCTTATACTCGATTAGCTAAATGTTATCTGGCAAATAATAATATTTCAGGCGCAATTGAGATGTATAAACAGGTTTTAGAATTTGATGCTAAAAATAAAATAGCAATAAATTCTTTAAAAAAACTAAATTCCTATAATTAAGGACAGCGGAAAAAATCATTTCCGTTATGATTTTTGTAGCCTGCTTATTATAACCAACAATTTATGAATAATAAGAATATAAAGTGGGTATTTTAAAGGTGTATAATTCTGCACCTGTTTTCTAATTCAATGTTTTGCACCCGATATGTTCAGCAATAACTCTCCCCATGGGAGTTTTTATCTTTTTCCTTAAAATTTAGGCAGATAAAAACAGAAGGCAGATTTTAAAGTTTTGAGAGTATATTTATCAGCTATAATCCAGCTCATGATTTCATCTTGAGATACGCCTAAAACAACTGATAGTTTTTCAAGAACTGGCTTAGATATACTTCTTCTGCCTAAAATCATTTTATTTAAAGCACTTTGATTATATTTTATTTCTCTACTTAAAGCAGTTCTAGACATGCCTTTTGCGTGAAGAATTGAATCTATTTTAGTTGTAAGAATACTAATATCACTGCTTTTATTTGAACTATTATTAGATTGCCACGCCTTCTTTGGAGGCTCGCAATGACAATGCGTGTCATCCTGAGCATTCTCGAAGGATCTCTGAGATTCTTCACTGCGTTCAGAATGACAATGTATGTTATATATCTCTTTTTTAGCTTTTAGTGCAAGTTCTATGATTTTTCCTGAACATTTATCAGCTAAAATCCAGCCTTCAAATTCTTCTTGTGAAACCTCTAAAATCGGCAATATTTTCTCCATAATTTTCTCAGAAAAAGAGATTTTACCTGTTATCATTTGGTGAATAGCACTCTCACTACAATTAAATAATTTACTTAATTTATAACGAGATAATTCTTTTTCTTTTAATATCTGATCAATTTTTTCAGTAATAACAAGCATTTGTATTTATTTCTTTAATTTTTTATGCTTAAGTAAATTTGTCCTTGACATACTTTTTCTTATCGTTTATATTTAGAATGTTGAAAATCAGGTCTGATTATTTTTAATACAAGAAAAAATATTGCCCTAACTGACTTTTAGGGTGATTTTAAGATACGGTTTTCAAGTCAATCATATCACAATTTCAGAAGCATAAATTTAAAAATTATCTATCAGAATATTGAATTTATGAAGATGTATTCAAGTCAAAATCAATCATAATAATCTTTTTATTGAAATATTTATCTGGCATTTATTTAACTTTAAACAATATTATCAAGTAAAACCGAAAATATGTGAAATTCTAAAATCAAAATTAGATTTATATTTATATATAGAAATTACTAAACAACAGGTAAAAATATGAATAAA
>MFRQ01000132.1:2244-2371 GCA_001784615.1 Candidatus Melainabacteria bacterium RIFOXYA2_FULL_32_9 | reverse complement strand
CAGGAGAAGAGTGCTCTTGAACAGGGGCTGGAGAAGACTAAGTCCGGTATATTTGACAAGCTTGCAAGAGCTGTTGCAGGCAAATCAAGGGTAGATGAGAACACTCTGGACGATATCGAAGAGGCTC
>MFRQ01000132.1:2040-2182 GCA_001784615.1 Candidatus Melainabacteria bacterium RIFOXYA2_FULL_32_9 | reverse complement strand
GTGTCGAGAGATAAGTTTCTCAACTCTGCAGAGCTCAATATGATATTAAGAGAGGAGATAGAGGCTCTTTTAAATATAGATGAGAACTTTAGGGAGGAGGAGCCGTTTGACTTTTCCCGTAAACCCTATGTTATTATGGTTG
>MFRQ01000132.1:673-1992 GCA_001784615.1 Candidatus Melainabacteria bacterium RIFOXYA2_FULL_32_9 | reverse complement strand
CAAGGTTAAAAGCTTCCGGTAAAACGGTTATTCTTGGCGCAGCAGACACATTTCGTGCAGCAGCTGTTGAACAATTAACTATCTGGAGCGAGAGGGCAGGGGTTCCAATCGTAAAACAGAAGATGGGAGCAGATCCTGCCTCTGTTGCATTCGATACAATCTCATCTGCAATATCGCAAAACATTGATGTTGTTTTAATAGACACCGCCGGCAGGCTTCATAATAAGGTTAATCTGATGAATGAGCTCACAAAGATCCGGAATGTGATGAGAAAGATAATTCCTGATTCTCCTCACGAGGTGTTGCTTGTGCTTGACGGCTCTACAGGGCAGAACGCATATCAGCAGGCCAAAGAGTTCACAAAGGCTACCGATGTTACCGCACTTGCCGTGACAAAGCTTGACGGTACTGCAAAAGGGGGCGTTGTTATCGGTATCTCAGACCAGTTCAAGATACCGGTTAAGTTTATAGGTGTCGGAGAAAAAATTGAAGATCTTCAGGTGTTCAACAAAAAGGAGTTTGTTGAGTCACTCTTTACTGTAGAAAAATAGGTCATAATAGATATTCTGTAAAATAATTTCATAGTATGAAAATTTCATATAATTGGCTTAAGAGGTACCTAAATACCGAGATTGCTCCGGTTGAACTGGAAAAGATACTTACCTCAATAGGGCTTGAGGTTGAGGCAATGGAAGAGGTGGAGGATATTCCGGGCGGGCTTGCCGGTGTAGTGGTTGGAGAGGTAATTGAGTGCTCCAAACATCCGGATGCAGACAAACTTAGCCTTACCAGTGTAAACACAGGGAGCGGAGAGCTGCTCTCAATTGTGTGTGGTGCGCCAAATGTGGCTGCCGGGCAGAAGGTGTTAGTTGCAACAGTTGGAACAACACTTACATTCACGGGCGGTGAATCTGTTAAAATTAAGAGGTCTAAGATAAGAGGGGTTGAGAGTATGGGGATGATATGTGCAGAGGATGAGCTGGGGATTGGCACCTCGCACGAGGGGATAATGGTGCTTCCGCAGGAGTCTATAATTGGAACATCTGCAAAGGATTACCTTAAACTGGAGAGTGATACCATATTTGAAATAGGGCTAACACCAAACAGGATTGACGCTGCATCACACATTGGAGTTGCAAGGGATCTCTATGCATATTTGAAATATAACGGTCACGATGTGACCTTTAACATTCCATCTGTAGGTGACTTCGACTCTCTTGAAAGAGGGTCATCTCTAAAGTCTGCTCAAGTTGTTCTGGAGGCTCCCGATGGAGCTCCAAGATACTATGGGCTCACATTTGAAGATGTAAAAGTAGGTC
>MFRQ01000132.1:0-598 GCA_001784615.1 Candidatus Melainabacteria bacterium RIFOXYA2_FULL_32_9 | reverse complement strand
TTCACAACTCTGGACGGAGTGAAGAGAGAGATGAGTGCAGATGACCTTATGATATGCGATGCCGTAAAACCTATGTGTCTGGCAGGGGTATTCGGAGGTGAAAAATCTGGAGTTACCGGCTCTACCACAGCCGTTTTCCTGGAGAGTGCATATTTCAACCCTGTTTCTATAAGAAAAAGCTCTAAGAGACACTCTCTTAAGACTGACGCATCCTTCAGGTATGAGAGGGGAGCAAATCCCGAGATTATTCCCTATGCAATGATGAGGGCAGCCTCTATGTTGCAGGAGCTTACCGGGGCAAAAATTGTGGGAGAGGTGGTTAAGGCATATCCAAACCCTATTGAGAGAGCTAAGATCTCTTTGAATTTTGAGCGGATGGAAGATCTTATCGGTAAACGAATTGGAGGGGATGAGATTTTGAAGATTCTAGTGTGTTTGGATTACGAAATTGTGAGCAGCAGCAGTGAGGGTGCAGAGATTTCGGTACCGGGATACAGGGTAGATGTTACAAGAGAGTGTGATGTGGTTGAGGATGTGTTAAGAATCTACGGATATAACAACATAGAACTTCCTCAAAGGATGAGTGCGTCGCTTGCGC
>MFRQ01000131.1 GCA_001784615.1 Candidatus Melainabacteria bacterium RIFOXYA2_FULL_32_9 | reverse complement strand
GACAGGCCATAATTCTTACTGGAGGTACTGCCTTTTATGCTATACTAGCTTATTATAGATAATATAATTTAGTGGGTAGGATATATGTCAGTTGTAGATTTATTAAATACAGCAATTCAGCATCACCAAAGTGGTAACATTCAGGAAGCTGAAGGTATATATAAGGAAGTATTAAACTTTGATTCCAATAATTTAGATGCATTATATTTATTAGGTGTTGTGTCTCATCAAAAGGGTTATCTTGATGATGCTCTTGTTTTCCTTAATAAAGCTGTTAATATAAAGCCTATGTTTGAGTTATACAAATTATTAGGTGATGTATATCTGGCAAAAAATGAAATTAATCAGGCAATTTTAGCATATCAAAAGTCTGTAGAATTTGATCCTGAATTTGTAGAAGGATTTTATAACTTAGGACTCTTGTATCATAGCCAAAATAACCTTGAAGAAGCAGTTAAATACTATAAAAAAACATTAGAACTAAAACCCGATGCTGCTGATATTTATAATAATTTGGGATCGATTTTTTATAAAAAAAATCAGGTAGCTGATGCGATAGAAAACTATTTAAAAGCTTTATATTTTGAACCTGATAATTCTAATGCTTATTTTAACCTTGGAAATTTATATAGGAAGGTCAATAAGCAGAATGATGCCATAGAATATTTTCAAAAAGGTTTAGAATTAAGTCCTAATGATGCTGAGGCGCATTATTGTCTTGGAATAAGTTATTTATTGAACAAAGAATGTGATAAAGCTTTAAATTTTCTAAATAAATCTTTAGATTTGGGATACCGTCCTGATGAAGTTTATTTGAATATAGCTAATACATACTTTGAAAAAGATGATTATGACCTGGCTGAACAGTATTATAATAAAGCTTTAAGTATAAACCCGAATTATGCTGTAATATACAACAATCTTGGAATTATGTATAAGTTTAAAAACGAATTAGATAAAGCTATAGAGTATTACAAGATAGCAGTAGAAAAGGATCCTGACGATTTACAAACAAGATATAATTTGGCTCGTGCCTATATTACTCTTCAAAATTTTGACGAAGGCTGGAAATATTTCGGTTGTAGAGATGAAATGTACGAGAGTTCAAAAAAAGGCTCTGAATCTCTTCTAAAAAAAGACTGGAAAGATGACATCAAAGGAAAAACTATATTTGTAAATCAGTCTGGCGGATTTGGTGATGCAATATTGTTTTCAAGGTATTTACCTTTATTGCAGGAAAAAGGAGCACGAGTAGTAACAAAATTACAAGATGTTATAAGGGATTTATTAGTTAGTAACGATATAAAAGCTGAAGTTTTTGATTATTCCGTTCCAGATAGTGAGATTCAATATGATGCAAGAATTTGTAACCTGTGTTTGCCCTGTTATTTTAAATCTAATCTGGAAACAATACCAAATAAACAGGCTTATTTGAAAGCAGATGCTGATAAAGTGAAGATATATAAAGAGAAATTCTTTGATAATAACTACTTTAAAGTTGGTATAGTCTGGAATACAGGAACAAAAAGTGATAAAGAAGGAGATAATCGCACCGCAAGTCTTAAATATTTCCTTAAACTAGCTAGAATTAATAATGTAAAGCTATATTCACTTCAAAAAGGTAACAGTGTAGAAGAATTAAATGATTTATCTCAAGATATAGAAATAATAAACCTTGGAGAAACATTCAAAGATTTTTCAGATACAGCAGCTGCAATAGAAAATCTTGATTTAGTTATTGGGGTTGATACTGCAGTTACCAATTTATCAGGTGCGCTTGGTAAATCTACCTGGATGTTATTGCCTTTTATTCCTGAGTGGAGATGGCTTTTAGATGCAGAGTATGCTCCCTGGTATGAAAGTGTTAAATTATTTAGACAAAAAGCCCCTGGAAGTTGGCAGGAACTTTTGGATAGAGTCTATAATGAGTTAAAAACAGGGATTAAGCATTAAATCGTCAAAAGAATCATTATTATAGGGTTTATTGAACGATTGTGTCGCCAAATTTTTTAAATTCGTTCTAATAAGGTAAAAGCGAAAGCCTTGCAGGGCAAGCTTGGCTTGGCCGAAAAGGCTGTAGACTAGATATGATAAAAAGCTTGCTACAAAATACGATACTATTGCCAGGACTCACCCTTCGGGTCTGGTAAAAAATTTGGCTATTTATATCGCTAATAACTGAGCCTAAGAAATGGTTTTAAAGCTACAATTTTAATTTATTTTTTGTACTTCCTGCTGGGTATTTTTTTCAACATGAGGCAGGTTTTTAATTTTTTCTATGTCTAAATCCACACTCTTGTTTTTGTTTTTCCAGTATAGATAAATAGGAATACCTGTTGCTACTAAGATAAATCCTGGCCAGGTAGTTTCAGGTCTGTAAATTAGCAGGTTTATTATTACATATAAAGCAAGAATACAGTATGTAATTGGAAGGTATGGATAGCCTACAGCTTTATATGGTCGTGGTATATCTGGATATTTTTTTCTTGCAATGAACAGGCCACCAATGGTTATTATATAAAACAATAATGCGGTGCATATTGCATATTCCAGGAGTGCAGAATAAGAGCCGCTCATTACTAAGATTAAGGCCCAGGCGCCTTGTAAATATAATGAATTTTCAGGAACTTTTGATTTTTCTCCTAGTATAGCTAGTTTCTTAAAGAAAAGACCATCTTTTGCCATTGCATAATATACTCTTGCGCCTGCTAGAATTAAGCCGTTTAAACAACCGAAAGCTGATATAAGAATAATTATAGCAATTATAGATTGACCAGTATCGCCAAATATAGTCTGCATAAGAGTGGCACCAACTATGTCTTCTGCTGATGTTTGAATTTTTGCAAGAGGTAAGACTGACAAATAAATTAAATTAGTAAGCAGGTAAAGAGATATAACTAATCCTGTTCCTAAAAACAAAGAAAGAGGCAAGTTTCTCTCAGGTCTTTTTATTTCTCCCGCAATAAAAGTTACGTTATTCCAGCAGTCAGATGCAAAAATTGCCCCTACCATTGCTACAGCAACAGCTGCAAATGGACTTATCTGTATGTCTGGTGCAGTTAAAGCCGTAGCAAAGTTGGTATTTATAACTTCAGGCTTTAATCCAAAAATAACACCACAAAGAACAATTCCTAAAAGTGCCAGAATTTTTGCTACAGTGAATATATTTTGTGTGAAAGAGGCATCTTTTACTCCTCTGGCGTTTATACCTGTAATAACTACAAGTATAATTACTGCTACTAATTGTTGGGTGCTAATAGAAAAGCCTAAAAAGCTTATTAACTTATATGAAGAGCTGACAATAGGGAATAAAATGCCTAAAAATTTAGCGAAAGCTATAGCTACTGCTGCAATTGTGCCAGTTTGAATTACAAGGAATAAACTCCATCCATAGACAAATCCGGTTAATTCCCCCCAAACTTTTTTAATGTAAACGTATTGTCCTCCAGCATCAGGCCAGCTCGCAGCATATTCTCCATAGCATAAAGCGCCTATAATACTCATAATTCCTGCTAATAGCCAGACAAGCAGTAATAAGCTTGAGGATTGAACATCTCTTGCAATTTGTGCAGATACAATAAATATCCCTGAACCGATCATTGCACCCGCAACTATAGAAGTGGCATCAAATAAATTTAGAGTTCTTATGAAATTTTTCTGGTTATTTTCTGAGCTCATATGATTTTTTCCTGTTTTAAAATGATTTACATAACTAAATTAAAAATTCTCAAAAATTGTATAGATTTGATAAAGGCCTTCGGCCTTTATCTACCTTAGGGTGGAAGGGGTGGGTTTTTGAGAATTTTGGCTAAAAATAATTAGCATTCAAGTATTCAATAATTTAAAATTAAAACATAAAAAAAATTGCTCTTTAAAGAAAATTTCCTATTTTCAAGATTACAAGAACAAATATAATTGCTTTGTTGGAATAATCTTTTTATAATGCTCTTATTAGATAAAATAAATTAGGAATTGTTTATGATTAGCTGGAGTATGAATTCAATATTTTTCTTAATTGCCCGTATTGTTGCAGCAGTAATGTTATTTTGGGCTTTAGAAATTCATCCTGATTCTTATTATATGTTCTTACGATGGATAGTATTTATAGTTGCAGTATTTACGGCATTTAAGTTTTTTAAACTTGACAAATCTATGTGGATTAAGGTTTTAGGATGCATTATTTTTGCAGGTATTGCTGTATTATTCAATCCAATTGCTCATATCCACCTAACACGTACTATATGGTCAAATGCTGATATGGTAACGGCTGTACTTTTTCTTGTTTCTATTATTATAATTCGCAAATAAATCTAGCGCAGTGAGCAAAATAAGTCTAAAGCAAGTGATTATTTCAGTGTATAGATCGACAAATAAGGACATAATAAAAAATTCTTACGTATTTTTTATTACTCGATTAATGACTGGTTACAGGAAGCAGGCTGTAAAAATCCTTAAGGATTTTTTCCGCTGTCCTTAATATGCTATAATTTCCCGAACCGTCATCCTTGTGACACAGTCACTTTTCCAAGTCATCAATCATTCCAATAATACACACTGTCATCCTGAGAAGCGACGTGAGGATCTTGCCGGTTTTAAGTAATTGCTTTTAAATGTAAAACGGATAGATTGCCACGGGCTAAAGCCCTCGCAATGACAGTAATGGCTGAT
Source organism: Candidatus Melainabacteria bacterium RIFOXYA2_FULL_32_9 (assembly GCA_001784615.1). Taxonomy (NCBI): domain Bacteria; kingdom Bacillati; phylum Candidatus Melainabacteria; species Candidatus Melainabacteria bacterium RIFOXYA2_FULL_32_9. Next base: position 6,620 of record MFRQ01000131.1, on the reverse strand, counting down.
GGTATTAAATATTAGCAAGACGACAAAAACATTGGTAAAATTTAATGTTTTACTTGCCTATTACAACTAAATCGCCTTTAACCTTAACATCATTTCCTATAAATTCTTTAAATGACTTTTTACTATCTTTATTAGGATCAGGTGAAGGCAGATAAATAGTAGCCCCTTTTTCGTTTAGTTCTACATTTTCTTTGGTTTTCTTAACTAAATCAGATGGTAAATTGTTAAACTTTTTAGTTCCCGCCATATCTTTCATAGTCTGAATAGCTGCAGGTATGGTACCAACATCAGCCCAATCACCATCACCTACATATGCAATCATTTTTAATCTTTGCCCGTCTTCACCTTTAATAGTATCAATTACTTGATTTAGAGGCTCAATTGCTTCTTTAATGCCTTTATTTACTCGCTCATCTGAAAAATCTGTTTTCTCATTATCATTTTTACTTAGACCAAGTTTTGTCAGATAGTTTTTATATATTTTTTCATAATCAAAACTGCCTTTAATTAAGTTTCCAGCTTTATCTTGATTGAATTTCTGTTCAGAAGACAGTTCATCAGGGGTAATTATTTGTTTGTCATGCAAAGTTCTGATTATGAGCTTTTTCAATGGATGGTTATCATCCTGTGATTTAATAACATTTTTAAACTTATCAGAATCAATAGCACCATTTTTATCTAAAATATCTGAATTACATAGCACTTGTAGTGTTGGTAAAACGTGCTTCCCAAAGTCATATTCTTTACCTTTTGAGCCTTGAGACTCACCATCTCTTAATTTAGGCTCTAATTCAATATTGGATACTTTAACAATTGGTTCTAAAGAGACTAATGCATCAATAAGTTTAGGCTTTAAAGCATATATAGCAACATTTGCCAGATATTCTGAAGAACCTTCTATCTTACCTTCCTTAGCTAACTCAGGATTCTTAGGTTTCTCAATAAAACTTGTTATTGCACTATCTTTATCTGTTCCAATTATTCCAAAATCTTTAATTTGATCCTCTGGAACTTTATTCCCAATTACCATTATTCCTGCGTTTTTACTATCCTCGAATTTCTTTATTGCAGGAGCGAGTTTAATATCATGAATAGAATCACCAGGAACTATAAGTGCATTTTTATCTGTTGAAATAACTTTATTTCTTATTCCTTCAATAACACCACCAGCGGTTCCAACAGCAGAATCTTTTTCACAAACGCTATTCACATCATTTAAATTGTTAGGCAAACGAAGCCCTGCTTGCACAACAGGTATAAGTGAGAACGCAAGTAATGGTAGTCCTGCGGGAGTCGGAATAGCAGGTTTATTACTGCCAGGAGGGGTTATGCTTGCTGCTCTTGTGCCAAAACCACCTACAGTTGGGATAATATTCCAACTTGCAGCAATTTGTGGCGTTAGGACATCGTCTTTTGTTTTATTAAGTGAAGTATCACTTGTATATTTTTCAATTTCCTTTAAGGATTTATCAAGAGCCTTTAAAGATGCATCAGGCATAAATGCTAAAACAGGAAATAATTTAGGAGATGAGTTATTTCCCGTAAAAGAAATTGATGAAGAAGGATTATCATATCTTTTAATGCTTAATCCCGGAGCTTCTATTAACTCTAATGTATTTGGTAAAACTGCTTTAAATTCTGATGTATTTAATTTTGTGATTAAACCATCTTTACCCTCTGTAACTTCTAATTCAAAAGGCTTATTTAGTCTATTATCTTGTTTTACTTCCAAAAAAGGCTTACCTGCCTTTTTTATTTGAGCAATTGTATTAGTATTTGTTTTATTTATATTAATATCAAGCTTAATATCGGGAATTGTATATAATCCGGATTTAAGTGCAAGAAGGTTGTTAATACCCTTTTGTTCGCCATTCTCCTGACTTGGTTCTATCAAAAGTTCTGACGGAATAGAAGTTGTAATACTTTTAAATGATATATTACTTAACGCTAATGCTTTTAAAGCCTGTGAACCCTTAAAATCAACCTCTTTACCCTGTGAGGTTTGAGTTTTTTCCATTTGCACACACGAATTATTCTTCTGTCTCCCTGACACCGGATTTACAAGAACACTCTGTATTCCTAAGTTCATAAAATCCTCTCTCATTTTTTAGCTCATAAATTAGATCACATGCATATAAAACTCATAAAAGAAAAGATTTTCATTATTTTCTAAAAACTTTTACAAATTTTCATAAAAATAATCCTAGAACTATTTTACTAATTTAGCAATTTGGGTTAATTTATCTGGTAATGGCAAGAATTTTACTGATGACAGTCTCGCTTTTATCAGTCAATATTTGAACATTACCATTTATCTTTAATATAAAAATTTATTTTTAATTAGTTGATTTAATATGCGATTTTTTTATCTCTTCGGCTTCAGAAATCACTTTACCTAAAGAGACAGATAAGCTTTCTTTAAACCCAAGGGCCTTTTCTAAGTGAAAAATAGCATCTTCAAATTCATTTAAAGACTTATATACTTGAGCAATATCATAATGAATATCACCATTATCAGGCTTTTGAAGAATAACAGCTTCAAGATAATTTAAAGCTAAAATATAATCTTTTTTAATTATCATAATATTTGCCAGGGTTTTTAGTGCATCAATGTCTTTAGGATTAATATCTATAGTCTTTTTTAAATTATTAATTGCTTCATCAATCTTACCCTGCTCATATTGTATACAGGCAATATTGTAATAAGCCCAGCTATAATTAGAATTAAGCTGAATAACTTTTCCATACTCATCTAAAGCTTTTTGAATCTGACCTGTTTTACTGTATTGAGTTCCCAGATGAAAATGAGCATAAATATCGTTAGGATTCAGCCTAATAGCTATCTCAAAGTGCTTTATAGCTTCAACAGAATTATCCTGCTTTGCATACAGATAAGCTAAGTTAAAATGAGCATTTTCATCTTCATAATTAAGCTCTATAGTTTTTAAATATTCTATTATAGCTTCACTAATTTGATTTTTTTGATCCAAAAGAAAGGCTAAATTATAATGAAAATCAGGATCGTTTGGTGATATTCCTATGGCTTTTCTATAAGATTCTTCTGCAAGGTCTAGTTGCTCTAATTTTTCGTACACTACGCCAATATTAAAATGCATTACAGGATCATTAGAGAAAATACCCATTAGATATTTATACTGCTCTAAAGCTTTATCAGGGAAATTATTCTCTAAAAGATTATCTGCATATAATCTTCTGAATTTAAGGTTCGAAGGATCTTCCTTAATTTGTCTTCCAAGGTCTTCTAATTCTACTGACATATTTTCTGTCATAAATAAACCTATAATTACTTCTATTCCAGCTTATAAAAGTAAAAACCTTATTAAGGACAGCGGAAAAAATAAATAAGTATTTTGATAAAAAATACTTTTTTATTTTTGTAGCCTGCTTCTTATAATCAGGTATCAAACGAGCAATAAAAATTCTTACGTATTTTTTATTGCGTCCTTAATAATGTCGCCCAAACCGCACAAAAACTAAGCAGTTAATTCATAATTTTAAATATACTCTTTATTTTAAGATTTTAGCAGATAAAGAGACTTACAACAACAGTTTTTATTAAGCTTTAGCAATAGGCAACATAAAATAGAAGGTCGAACCTTTTCCTATTTCTGACTCAAACCAGATTTTACCATCATGCATTTCAACAATTTGTTTTGCTATATATAAACCAAGCCCTGTACCAATTTTTCTCTTAATTGCTGGATATTTTTCAAAAATATGAGGTCTTTCAGGTTCAGGAATTCCCCTACCATTATCACTAACTGCTATTTGAACATAATCATTAGTTTTTTTAGATTCAATATTAATTTTTACACCCGCAGGATTATGTTTAATTGCATTGTTTATTAGGTTTACTAGTACACGATTAATCTCGTTTTTATCCACTTTTACCTCAGGATTATCTATAATATTTATAGAAATTTCAGCACCTTCATCCTGAGCCATTGGCAGCACAGATTTAACAGCACTATCAATTAAATCCTTTATTTTAACCTCTTCAAAATTTAACTCAAATCTTCCAGATTCATAATGGTAAACAGCTAACAAATTATTTACTATTCTTAAGAGCTCATTATTAGTCTTGTAAATATCTTCAATAAACTCAGAATACTCTCTTAAAAGAGTTTCTGGCTTTCTAGATAACATAAACTCGAGGGCTTTTTGTTCTGCAATAATAGGACTTCTTAAATCATGTGTCAAAGTAGCTATGAAATTAGTTCTAAGTTGTTCTATTTCTTTTCTACTTTCGATCTCAAAATATACAGAAGATATTGTATCAATAATAAGCTTAAGACTTACAATTTCATAAGACATCCATTTTCTTGGAGCAGAAGAACATAACATTATTAATCCTACAATCGCTGCTACATTATTTTCTTTCTCTTTACTAGCTAAACTGGTTTTAAAAATTGGATATAATAAGAAAGCTTGAATATTTTTATTTTTTATAGAATTTCTTAAATGGATATCTTCTATATCTTCATCGACATTATTGATAATAATTGCCCTGTCAAAAACACCGGGTAAAATTTCCTTGATATTTCCATAATATAGAACTATTTGATCCTTTATAGATCCAAGCTCTTCAGACTTAATGACTTCATTAGCAGCGAATAAATTATGATTTTTATCATAATGCAGATGTATTGCCCTATCTACATTGTATATATTCATTAGCTCTTCCAATATATAATTAAATATCTGATTATGATCATCTAACTCTCTCATTCTCATTATTAATTTTCTTAAATTCCTTTCAGTATCAAGAGCCATTTTTAACTTACTATTTAATTCGAAAATATGCATACCTATAGATATTTGCTGAACGATTGGAATTAGTAAATCTAATTCATCTTGTTTCCAAACACGTTGGGATTCTGTATTTACCAAGGCAATTTCAGCTAATGGAGTTTCACCATAAATAATAGGGACAATTGCACATGATTTAATATTTAAGTCTTTAAATGTCTGTCTGACTGCAACAGGATATTCAGGATTATCAACATCATTAATAATAAAAGGCTTACCTTCGATAAAGATTTTTTGTGCTATAAAATCATCCACTTCTTTTTGTGTAAATAGCTTACCTTTAGCAGAAGGAATATTCTCATTTCTTCTTGACTCTCCAATAATATCAGCAAACAATTTTTGCTCTTCATCATAAGGTCTCACTGTAACTCTATCCACATCAAAGAGTTTAATAACTTCTTTTGTTATACAATATGCTGCTTCTTCCAGAGTTTCAGCTTTTAAGATTTCAGCAATTATCGATCTTAATAATCTTTCTCTCTTACTTATTTCCTGAATCTGATTATATAACTTGGCCTGATAAATTACTATAGCTGATTGATTTGCTATATCGGTCAAAAGGTCTATATCATCCTTAGTAAAATGCTTATAATCTCTAGTATAGTGAATCGTCAATACTCCTAAAGGTATTTCCCTATAGAATATAGGGATGCCGATATGTGATTTTAAATTATATCTACTATGCAAGTCTTTTGTCGCTTGTGGAAAATCAATTTCAGTTACATTGTCAACAGCTACAGGTTGCCTTTGTTCAAAAATTATTTTTAAAAAAGGAGCTAGCTCCACATCAGTTAATTTTAGCCCGGTCACATCCTTAACATCTAGAGAAGACAAATATACTGCTTCAGATTTAATTGGCAAAAATTCCTGAGTCTTTTCATCATATTCTATGAAAAAACACCTGTCAGCTTGAAATAATTTTCCTGTCTCGACAACTATAGTTTTAAGTACTTCATTAATATCCAGAGAACTTATAGTGGTTAGTACTATATTCCTTAACAACTTTTCTCTGGTTATTGTCGTATCGAGCCTGTGAGCCATTAAGTTTAGAGCTGCATTTAATTTCCCAATTTCATCATTGGATTTAGCTGAAAACTCTACATCAAAATCTCCTTTAGCTATTTTTTCCACATTTTCTACAGTGTTATTAAGTCTGTCAGATATTAAACGAGCAATATACAAACCTAGAATCAGAGAAATTATTATAGAAAAAAACAGTATTGTTAAGAGTATTATTCTAGCCTGCCTAAACTCTACAGTGTTTTGCTGGTGAATATTCAAAGCTAATTGTTGATTATAGCTAATCAAGTTTCTTAAACTTTCTGCAAAATTGTTAAAAGGCTCTCGATTAGTCCGAAAGTAACTTGCAGCATCCTGAATTCTACCCACAACCACTAAACTAGTAGTTCTGTTTACTACATTACTAACGTTTTCAAACCTGTTTATTAATGTAGCTAAACTTTCTCTCTCAAATGAGGTTAAATCAGTTTTCTGATATTTTAATATTTGATTACTAAGCTCTAAATTTCGCCGTCTGAGATCTGTTATTGATAAACTTCTTGTATACTGATTGTCTGCTGTTAGCAAGTCATTTAATTCAGCTTCAATTGCACGGTTTTGAACACGAGCTTCGTATAAAAGCTGAATTTTTTGCATATTATTATCAAATAAGTCTGCTATATCTCTGGATGCCGCTTTATTATAGAAATAACCCACGAAGCCAATTAAAGCCATAAATAAAGTCAGAACAACAATAAGGAAAATAATTTTTTGGGCTATTTTAAAATCAT
>MFRQ01000130.1 GCA_001784615.1 Candidatus Melainabacteria bacterium RIFOXYA2_FULL_32_9 | reverse complement strand
CATCTTTCAAACAGTCTCTCTTGATAATTCAATTCTAAAAGAGGTTTTCAACCCATGCTAAAATTCAGTATTAATGATGCTCCATTATCAAAGGAAGGAAGCATTAGGTTGGCGTGTTCAGCTTATCATGTGTTTCCAATAGGTGACTTATTTTATTGTCAAGGAAAACAGTATCATAAAAATGGTTAGACATTTGATAATTTGGATTATCTCTATTTTCTGACTAAACAGGTTTTTGTGACTTAGTATTCTTGGCTTGAGATTTGTTTATAAATTTAACATCATTAATTTTATCAATTTGCATTTTAAGTAGTCTTCTGCATAAAATTTTTTAATCTTTCAGAGATAAGTATCATAAAGAAACATATTTGCTCGAAAATAAGCAAATATGTTTCTTTTTATATTGATAAAAGTAAAAAATCTTTCTTTGTTTCAGGAAATATTTAAAAATTAGAGATATTTTTAGATGTTTAGCCTAGAAGTTTTGTCACAGAGCCAAGAACTTTTTCAGGCTGGAATGGCTTTACGATAAAATCTTTAGCACCTGACTGAATAGACTCTAACACCATGGCTTGTTGTCCCATAGCAGAGCACATAACTACTTTAGCATTGGAATTTATAGACATGATTTGTTTTAGAGCAGCTATTCCATCACATTGCGGCATGGTAATATCCATGGTAACAAGATCAGGAGACAGTTCTTTATATTTTTCAACTGCTTCGAGGCCATTTGTTGCCTCTCCTATCACTTCGAAACCAGCCTTGGTAAGCATATCTTTTAATACCATTCTCATAAAAGCTGCATCATCTACTACCAGTATTCTTTTTGACATAAGTCCTCCAGTTTGATTATTGTATATCCATCTTACTTTTTATCTTTATTAATATGCTTTGAAATAATCTAAAATTTTTCTTAATGAGTTACTTTCAAGGAAGAAAATATAAAAACCTGAGAACTTTTCATCTTCAATAATTAATCTTGTGCTTATAAATAAAATCTTATCGGAGAGATTTTTTATATACAATTTTGTCGAATTAAAAAGGTCATCTAATTTATCTTGTGTTATTTCAGGTGGCGATATATTAATAGTAGTATTCATCATATTAGCAATAGCGCCAATATATGCTCCTGAAATTATATTTGAAATCTCTGATACGACAGTTTTAGAATCTATCTCGTAACCTTGAGAGGCTGTTTTGCCAATTCTTTCCAATTCATCATTTGTAACAATAAATCCTATACATCCTTTTATTGCTTCTGTAAGCTTGAAAGTAAAGATAACTCTTTCCTGAGTTTTATTCTCAAGTAAATCAGGAACATCTTTAAAGTTAGTAAATTTTACTACTGGTATATTTATATCAACCCTTTTATTTAGCATAATTGAAAGAGAAGTAGCAGCGTTTCCACTACCAATATTACTGAGTTCTCTTAAAACATCCTCTTCATAAGCAGAAATATTAAACATGTTGATCTCCTATACCATTAGTTTTAAGCAAGGTATTTATATTTAGGATTAATGCAACATGACCGTCACCAAGAGTAGTAGCGCCTGATATTAATCCATCAGCACATAGTTTTTTATTTATAGGCTTAATAACTATTTCTTGCTGGGTTAAAAGCTCAGAAATTATAATTCCAAGGTATTTATCCTGGCTTTTTAGAATTACTACTGTTAATGACTTATTATCAGCATTCTGATCATTTGGAATTTCGAGTAATTTATGTAATCGGATTAAAGGTAACGTTTTTCCTCTTAATACAATTACTTCTCTATTTTGGACTTTTTTAACTTGATTTATAGGAACATCAATAACTTCACTAATATAGTTAAGAGGAGCTGCATAGATTTCACTTTCCACTCTTATCAATAATGCCTGTACTATTGCCATTGAAGAAGGGAGTGCAATTGTAATTGTGGTTCCTACATTCTTTTCTGATGCTATAGAAACATTTCCACCTAAAGCAGTAACTTTAGACTTCACAACATCCATTCCGACGCCTCTGCCTGATATATCTGTTGCAACTTCGGCTGTTGAGAATCCAGGAGCAAAGATTAACTCAAGGGCATCTTTTTCAGACATATTTTTTGCTTCTTCAGAAGAAATAACACCTTTATTAACAGCAATATTTTTAACTTTGTCAGGATTGATACCTCTACCGTCATCACTGACTTTAATTATGATATTATCACCTTCATTAAAAGCAAGTAGTTCCAAGGTTCCTTTTGCGGATTTTCCAGAAGTTATTCTTTCTTCAGGTGTTTCAAGTCCATGATCAAGGGAATTTCTGATTAAATGGACTAATGGATCTCCAATTTCATCAATAACAATTCGATCCATTTCAGTATCTTTGCCAACTATTTTTAGATTAACCTCTTTACCAAGCTCTTTTGAAATATCTCTTACAAATCTTGGAAATCTATTGAATACTTGCTCAATGGTTACCATTCTTAGTTTCATTACTATTTCTTGAATATCAGAGGTTATATGTCCCATTGATTCTGTGGCGCTTGCTAAAACATCTACTTTTAAGTCGCTAGAAATCTGGTTGATACGGGTTTTACTGATGATTAACTCACCAACAAGATCCATAAGTTTATCCATACGATCAGCGCTTACTCTTATGGTTTGGGGAATTGCTTTAGAAACAGTTTTAAAGTTCTCTTTTTCTTCAGAATTATTTTTCTCAGATGGTTGTTCCTGCACCTTGTCAAAGTTGTAGTCATTTATTATTACATCTTTTATTTCAGATACAGATTTAATTGCTTGTATTATTTCCTCATTACTATGCTGAGTTAATTGGAATAACTTAAATGATTCCTTAAAATCACCATTTTCAAGAGCTTCGATGTCAGGCTGGGTTTTTATAATTTCACCAAATGGTTCGACAGCTTTATTAACCATGAAAGCTCTTGCACCGGGTAAAACACAATCTTTATCTAGAAAAATAATGATTTCTTTAACAATATAACCTTTTTCTCTTGAGCTATCTATTAAGGTTCTTTCATAATCACTAAAAGTGATTTCGCTTGAAGCTTTAGCTTCTTCCATAGGTTCACTACTCAATAGTTCTTGAAGTTTTTGGATTAAATCGTGATTAGCAGAAGCTTTATCTTCGTAGTTACCGTCAATTACTTTTTTTACAAGTTCTTCAAGCCCATCAAGACACTTAAACAGGATATTAATGATAATATCATTAACTTTAACGGTGCCATTTCTCAATGGATCAAGAAGGTTTTCCATATTATGTGTTAGATCGCCAATGTTATTAAAGCCCATAGTCCTTGACATACCTTTTAAGGTATGTGCTACCCTGAATATATCATTAAGTATATCCAAATCTTCAGGGTTAGTTTCAAGCTTTAGCAGGTTTTCGTTTAATTTTTGAAGATTTTCCTGTGATTCAGCTATAAACAGCCCTAAATATTGATCTAATTCCACGTTTAACTCCTTAGATTAACCTGTAATACAATCTAAAAGTCTATTTTACTTTTTTTGGACTTACTTCAATTTCTAACTGCTCAAGTTGAGTTTCTTTGGCTTGATTTATTGACTCAACTACTTTAGTTAGATTTTTTAGACTACTTGCTTCATCGATATCTAAGAAGTTTTTGAGATTTAGTAGAATTAGCAATCTATTTTGAAATTTGCCTACTCCCAATAAAAAGTCTGAATCTTCTCCAACGTCTACAGGTGGAGGTTCTATCTCAGCTGTCTGCAAATGAATCACCTCAGATACAGCATCAACCACTAAACCTATGATCTCTTGATTAACATCTAATACCATAATTCTGGTCTCATTTGAGATCTTGCTTATGACTTCCATCTGGAATTTTTTTCTTCCGTCAATAATTGGAATAATATGGCCTCTTAGGTTTATTACCCCTTCTACAAAGTGGGGGGATTTGGGGATTTTTGTAGTGGTTTGAGGCATAATTATTTCTTGTACACTGGTAATTGGCACGGCATATTCTTCATTACCCAGTTTAAATACTATCATCTGCACTTCTTTTTGATCTTTGAACTCTTCTATCATAAATTTTAACCTCATTATTTTTTAATATATTATATCTTTAATTACAAGTTTATTTAAACTTTAAATGTAGAAACTTGTTTTTGGAGGTTTTCAGCGATTTTTACTAATGATTGAGAACTTGCAGAAATTTCTTCCAGACTAGCAGTTTGCTCTTCAGTAATAGATGATATTTCTTCAGCACCTGCTGCTGATTCTTCTGTAACTGCTGAAATATTTTCCATCATTCTAAGAACGTTATCAGAATTATGCATTAGTTTATTCATATTTTCAACGGTATTTTCCATCATATTTTTGTTATTATTAGTCCTTTGAGCTAATTCTTGAAGAGCTTTTTCAACTATTTCAACCGTGACAACACCTTCATCTACTTTTTTTACACCAGTATCTACTGTTTCTACTGTAATCTTAGTTTTATTCTGAATTTCTTTTATCATTGCAGTAATTTTATCAGTAGCCTCAGCAGACTGGGTAGCAAGTTTTTTAACTTCATCAGCTACAACCGCAAAGCCCTTACCATGTTCTCCTGCACGTGCTGCTTCTATTGCTGCATTTAATGCCAATAAGTTTGTCTGACCTGCTATTCCTTTTATTAGATCTACAATAGCTTCTATTTCTGTACTTAATTTACCAAGCTCATCGATATCTTTTGACATATTCATTGAGAAAGTCTTGATTTCATTTATCTTATTTATGGCTACTTCAGCCTGCTCAGAACCACCTTTTGCCTGATCGGTTGATATCTGTGCTGCTTTTGCTGCTCCATCTACTGTTTGTGTTATTTGTTTTATGAATTCATTTATTTGGTTAATATTTTCAACGCTTTTTGCTACACTGTTTGCCTGTTCCTGTGATCCTGCAGCTAATTGTGTTACACTTGTTGCAACCTGCTGAGATCCTTGAGCAGTCTGCTCAGTAGCGGCGGTCATTTCTTCAGATCCGGCTGAGATTTCTTCTACTGAATGCATAACTTGTGTAACAAGATTTCGTAAGTTCTTAGTCATGGTGTTAAGTGCTACAGCAAGTTGACCAACTTCATCCTTAGACTCAATATCAATTTCTTCAATTGTAAGATTACCTTTTGCCACCTCTTGAACTTTTTCTAAAGTTATCATTAGTGGTTTTGTTATTATTTTGGCTATATATATACCTAATGCTGTTGCAATAAGTATTGATGTTAGTATATTTATAATAATAATAATATATGCAAAATTCGAGCTTGCCTCATTTTTGTTATTATCTTTTTCAACATCTTTCTGAACATAACTAGCTAGATCACGAATATAATCATTCGCAGCACCAAACAGGGTTTTATTTTTAACAAAATATGCATATGCCTCTTCCGTTCTTCCAGTTAGAGCTAAGTCAGCAACTTTAACTCTTGCATCTCTATATATTTTCATATGTTCTTTTAATTTATCAAGTTGTTTTCTTTCATAATCGTCTAACTCGGTTTTTTCATACTTAGCTATATTTTCGTTGAATGTTTTTGCTCTGCTTCCAATGTCCTGAGCATATTTTTCTTTTAAATCCGGATCTTTGGTAGTTATCATCCATAAAAGGCTAGCTTCATTCGCCCTTACCTGAGTTCTACTATCATTAAGCCATTGAATAGGTAATAAACCATCATGATATGCATAATGCATAGCCAATACACTTTTATGAAGATAGTAAAAACCTGTACTTCCAACAATAACAATAAAAAGTAGCATGATGGCGGCTAAACCAATGATTTTTTGAAATATTTTTAAGTTTTTAAACCAGTGAATCATGTAGGTATCTCCTTACATTTTTTTAAATAATTAACTTGTTCTTATTAAAATATAGACTTAGTTTCAGTCTTTGTAAAGCATGGGAATTAGTAAATTAAATATAATTAGAATTTATATTGTACACTTTTATATAATAGGTATTTACATAAACAAGAATGAAATTTGCTATCTTTTTAACTTCTGTTCTTTGGGTGGTCACTTATTAAGAGTTTTTATTTAAGATGATTCACTTTCCTGAACTAATTTGTTGATATATTCTATATGCTTTTCAGGTTCAGTTTTACGAAGTTGAGTGAGTAAACAGAATATGATCTTGATGCCTGCTATGTTAACACCTAATTCAATAGATAAATACTTAATAACTTTGCCTTTTTCAAGATCATTCAAGGAGTAAAGCTTTCTCTTCTTTAAGGTTTTTGCGGGAATGAGCAGCTTGTTTTTTTCATAAAACCTTAATGTTTTAGGAGATAATTCTAGAAAATTAGCAATAATTCCTATTGGAATCATAGGCTTTTGAGGGTTTACTGTTTTGTCATTATTTTTTGAAATAGTAAACATAAAAGCTCCCTTACTACTTACAATTCTCCTGGACAAGATTTTTAAAAATGAGATTTTGAGTTTAAATGTATTCCTGTATTGTGGTACCATTATGCCATATTTATAATTAAAGATCAACATCAAGACTTTGTGACGTAAAGTTTTGGTAGAAAATTATTTCGAGAATATTTTTCTTTTAAACTAATAGGTACATTAAGTTTTATCAGATGAACCTATTTTAACAAGCCATTTTTTCAAAAAAACAAACAAAATGTTTTAAAAATGTATAATTTTTAAAAACCTTTTAAAATGTTGTAAATACTGGTTTATATAGTTATAAAATCTGTTTATCAAGTTGTTAAAACAAAAATAAGCTTTTAATATCTCTTATTTATATCATAAAAAATATTTATAAAATACCAGTTTTAATTAGTAAATTAAAGTATTTTGACCTTATTTTTTAATTAACTGTTTTATATATTTATTAAATATTTTATGTAAATTTACGGTAACATTTAAAGGAACCAGTTAGTACAAAATTTATTGAAACTGTTCTTCTTTTAAATAGATATCTAGACTTATATAATAAATAGACTTAACAGGTACTATAATTTCAAAATTAATGATACATTTTATTCTTTAAATTCCTTAAAACGGTATCCGATACCATAAAGTGATTCAATATATTCACTATAAATCCCAATTTTTTTACGTATTCTCCCAATCATAATGTCTATGGATCTATTCACATAATCACTTTCAAGTCCTCGAATATTTTCAAAAAGTTGATCCCTAGAAAACACAACTCCTTTATTACTTGAAAGGAAATGGAGAATTTTAAATTCCGAAGCTGTAAAATTGATGATTTTTGATTTAACAGATACCTGGAAACGGTCTGGATCTATCACTAAATCCTTGATTTTTATAATATCGTTTTTATTTAAATCTTTTCTTTCTTCTCTGCGTAAGGCAGTTTTAATTCTTGCAAGAAGTACTTTTTCGCTGAATGGTTTTGTAATGTAATCATCACTTCCTACATTGAGACCTGTAACAATATCAAATTCATAGCTTCTTGTAGTAAGTATGATGATCGGAATATTCCAGGTATCTGGATCACTTTTCAGCTTCTCACAGACTTCTAACCCGTTAATCCCTGGCAAAATAAGGTCAAGCAAAATTAGATCGGGTTTTTCTACCTCTATATCTTTTAAAATATCTTCCCCACAGGTAAAAGTACGAGTTTTGTAACCATTTTTATTTAAAATATGACTTAATAAAGATAATACATCGGGATCATCTTCAACTATAAAAATGTTTTTCGTCATTAAATAACCTTACTCAGATGAATCACAAAATTTATTATACAGTATAAGATTTCAAAGCTCTATTTTTGATAAAAGAAAGATGATCTTAGATTAAATCCTAATTCTTTAGATTTATTTATTCTTTCTGTTGATCCAATAAATAGTATTCCGCCAGGTTTTAAACTATTATAAAAGCTCTCATATAAATGATCTTTGGCTTCTTCTGTAAAATAAATTACTACATTTCTACATAGAATTAAGTCAAAGTCTGTTTCAAACTTACTGTTTAACAGATCTCTTCTTTCAAATTTTACTTTTGAGATTAAATGAGGATTGAACTGGACTTTTTCTTCAGTATTATCAATTGCTTTAAAATGTCTTTTATATTCATTCGGGACACTCTTCAGTTCAAACATTGGGAAAATACCTTCTTTAGCTTTATTAATAGCGGTTTGATCAAAGTCTGATGCTATTAAAGTGCATTTTTCAAGAATATTAAATTTATCCAAAATCATTGCAAGAGTATAAATTTCAGCTCCAGTTGAACACCCTGATGACCAGACTTTTAATCTTTGGCTTTTTTGCATTAATTCAGGAATATACTTGGTTTCTAATTCAAGAAATTTTTCAGGATTTCTGAAAAACTCAGTAACATTTATGGTTAACATATTTATAAACTCAGTAAGGTGCTTAGAATCCTTATTTAAAAGATGATAATATTCCATAAGGCTGTTTATATTGTGCCGATGCATTAAAGAAGTTATTCTTCTTTCCATTTGGCTACTTTTATAGTTAGTTAAATCAAGATTAATTAATAAAGCCATCTTTTTCTTAAATATGGCAAATTCTTCAGGTGATGGAATTTTTCCTGCCAGAATAAACTCAAAATTATCAAGGTTATTATTTTCTATGGTTTTATCTTTCATTTCTATTACCTATAAACAGCTTCTATAATTGCATTTGCTACTTCAGGAAGAGGGACTATTTTATCTGCACAACCTGCATCTATAACGCTTTTGGGCATGCCGTAAATAACACAGGTAGATTTATCTTCAGCTATACAATAGCCTCCGAACTTTTTAACTGCTTTAGCACCTTGTGTGCCGTCATGTCCCATCCCTGTAAGAATTACACAAATTAAATTTTTATTAAATATTTTAGCTGCAGATGATAAAGTCAAGTCAATTGCTGGCCTTACTCCCCATAAAGGCGGCTCCTGGTTTAATTTTATACTATTATTGTCCTCAACACACATATGGTAGTTTCCTGGAGCCATAAGGGCTAACCCTCTTTTTAATAAATCGCCCTCCTGTGCCTCTTTAACACTTATTTGACTTAATTTATCCAGTCTTTGTGCAAGTAAATCAGTGAATTTTGGAGGCATATGCTGTACAATTAGAATTTGAGCAGGTAAATCTTCGGGTAAGTATGGTACTACTGATTTTAATGCTTGTGGTCCACCAGTAGATGTTCCAATTACGACTGTTTTAATATTAGTGCTTTTTGAAGATCGATTAATAATCGAGACTTTTGAGCTTATTTTCTGAATTGTCTGACTAATTTTGCTTTGATTTATTTCTGCTGCTGCTAAAACTTTAGATATGAGTTCATCTTTTATGCTTTCAAATGTCTGTCCTAATTTAGGATCAGGCTTGGTAATAAAATCAGTAGCACCGGATTCTAAAGCTTGAAGGGTTGTTTCTGCACCAGCTTTAGTGAGACTGCTAAACATTATTACAGGCAATGGTCTAATATGATTGATTTCTTTTAGAGTTTCAATGCCATTCATTAAAGGCATTTCTATATCAAGTGTAATTACGTCCGGTTTTAACTTTTCAAGTTGATCTAGAGCTATTTTACCGTTTGACGCTGTACCAATAACATTAATTTTAGGATGATTATTTAATATATCGGTAATCATCCTGCGCATTAAAGCCGAATCATCAACTATTAATACATTTATTTTATTTTCAGAATTCATAAGTTTCTCTATGCCCAGCTATTAATATTATTTTATTAATTTTACTATATTTTCTAAATTTCGCCTATAAATATAATAAAAGGGACTTTATATAGTGATAATAATACTATGACACGCTACAATTATTTAATTACTTTATTGTTATAATCTAACGCTAAGTCCTGTCAGGAAATCTTGATAAGACTTCTTAATCCCTTCTTCTAAAGTTGTTTTAGCTTTCCAGCCAAGGGAATTAATTCTTGATACATCGAGAAGTTTTTTCATAGTGCCATCAGGCTTTGAAAGATCGAGAGATATTTTGCCTTTAAATCCTACCATTTGCTTTATTGTTTCTGCTAGTTCCATAATTGTACAATCAGTGCCTGTTCCTATATTTATAAATTCACCTATATCCTTAGTCTCATAGTTTTTCATTAAGAAAATACAGGCTTCAGCCAAATCATCGCTATACATAAACTCACGCCTTGGGGTTCCTGTTCCCCAGATTATAACTTCATCCAGATTTTTTTCTTTTGCTTCGTGAAATCTTCTGATTAAAGTTGGCAATACATGAGCATTTTCAAGGTGATAGTTATCATTTAATCCATAAAGATTGGAAGGCATTACAGAAAGATAATTTGCACCATATTGTTTATTCATAGCATTACAAAGCTTTATTCCGGTTATTTTTGCTATAGCATAAGCCTCATTTGTAGGTTCTAAAGGAGATGTTAAAAGATACTCTTCTTTTAATGGCTGCGGTGCATTTTTAGGATAAATGCAGCTTGATCCGAGAAAGAGAAGCTTTTTTACATTATTTTTATAGCTAGATTCTATGATATTACTTTGAATTTTAAGATTTTCCAACAAAAAATCAGCAGGATAAGTATTATTTGCATGAATTCCACCAACTTTTGCAGCAGCAAGGAAAACCCAATCTGGTTTTTCTTTTTCAAAAAACTCAAAAACTTGCTTAGTATCCAATAAATCAAGTTCTTGTCTTGTTTTTGTAATTATATTTGTGAATCCCTCTTTAATAAGCTGTCTATGAATTGCGCTTCCAACAAGACCTTTATGTCCAGCTATAAATATCTTCCGGTTCATATTTTATTTCCGTTTTCTAAAAGATTGGCTCTGGATAACTTACAACAATTTATTATTATATAATTTAGGTCTAAAAGCAAAGTATTGATCAAGTAGAATTAACTATCGAGAATATCCTTTATATCCAATAGTATTCTTTTCATAGTTTCGTCCCAATCTCCGGGAGTTTTTTGTCTGTATAGCTTTAAACTGTCGTACCATATGCTGTTTTCACTATCTAATAACCAACGCCAGTCAGGAGAATAGGGCAATAATACTAATGTACTCTTACCTAAAGATCCTGATAAATGAGCAATAGAGGTATCTATGGTTATAACAAGATCCAGGTTCTGTATAGCTGCTGCTGTATCTGAAAAATTATTGAATGTTTTGCCAATATTTATTATTTCGACTTCTTCAGGAATATTATCGAGTTGCTCTATACCATACCCTTTTTGAAGAGAGTACAGTTTAATATTTTTCAAACCAGCTAGTTTATAAAAATATTTTAGTGGAATAGGTCTTTTCTTTTCAATATTGGGATTTGACTGCCAGGCAATGCCTATTTTAAATTGTTCATTGTTAAAATACTCTTGTTTATATTGATTTGTTTTTTCTTTATTGGATTTAAGATAATTATTTTTAAAAGGAATATTATATTGATTTACTTTTAGTATTCCCGGTAAGCTCAATAAATGGATATATGTATCAAATTCCAGATTAAAACTAGGTACTGAATTATCTATAATATCAACTGGCAAATTACTTTCTTTAAAAAGTTTTTCTAATCCTGCTTGTGGCTTAAACAGAACTTTTTTACTAATTGTACTTAATAGTGGTAGAAATCTTGCAAACATGATTGAATCACCATATCCCTGTTCGTGATAAACATATATGGTTTTATCTTTTATATCAGAACCATCCCATCTTGGTTTGGAGAAATTTAAAAGCTCAATTGCATCTTTTTTAAAGAATCTCCATTCATAAAGCTTCCATCCTTCCTCAAAATTACTTGTTTGAAGAAAAATACATCCCAGAAGAAAGTTTGCATCTGGATAATCAGGTTTTATTTTAATACTATGATTCAAACTGTTTATAGCTTCTTTGAACTCACATTTTTCAACATAAGCAAGAGCTAGATTATAATAAATTTCAGCATCATCAGGATTTACACTCAATGCTTTTTTGAAGAAATCTATCGCTTCATCGACTCTATCTTCAGACAGGAAAGACAATCCAAGATTAAATAGAATATTATGATTATTGGGATCTAATGTTAAAACCTGCAAATAGGCTTCTATAGCTTTATTAAAGTCTTTTTTATCGTAGTACAAATTTGCAAGATCTTCATAATATTTAGGATCCGGATTTATGCTTATTGCTTGATTAGTATAATTTATAGCTTTATCAAAATCTTTTTTATCTATTGCAATAAGGCTCAAATAAGATAAAAGCAGATCATCCTGAGGCATTTCCCCTAAAAGTTCTTCGTACAGGAGTTCAGCTTCATCAATACTTCCCGCATAATGCAGTTCTAAAGCTTTTTGAAATTTTTCTGAAGTATTAAGCAAGGTATTTCCTTATTTTAATCTTACTAAAGCATTAATAAAGTTAATTTTAATCTAACTATTTAATTAAATCTATCATCTTTTCTGAGCCAAGCTTATACTTGTTTATCAGATTAAAATAAATTTTGCTTAAAATATATCTATGAATTCAAGTTGTTACCTGCATAAATTTATTGTTTAGGGATTGCCACGCAAGGATAATTGATGCTGGCTATCCACGATTCATGGCTCGCAATGACATGGTGTATTATTGGAATGATTGATGACCAATGACTGTACGAAGTACCTCGCAATGACAGAGTGTGCAATTGGAATGATAGATGACTTAAGACAGTGCGAAGTACCCTTATAATGATAATGGTATTATTGGAAGGATTAATCACTTAATGATGTGACTGTGTCACCGCAATGATATTCAAAATTATTTAAGTAGCAACTTGAGTATCTATGATTGCTTTCTAAAATGGTCATAAAATTAATTATGAAGACTAACCTTCGCCAAGGAGTATGTATTTAAAGCCATTTTCTTCCCATTTTTGTCTATTAAGAGCATTTCTGGTGTCTATAATTATTTTATTCCTTACTATTTTAGCGATTTGCTCTGGATCCAGATATTTAAACTCGGCATGATCTACAGTTAAAAGTATACAGTCACTGTTTTTAAAGGCTTCTTCAAAGCCCGATAACTCATAATCAAAGTATTTAACGTGTGGATCATAAATAGACAATCTTAAATTAGGGTTATTGTTAATCATTTCAATTATTTTGACAGCAGGAGATTCCCTGATATCATCTATATTAGCTTTATAAGTTATCCCTAAGATTGTAATTTTAGCATTGGAAATATCTTTAACCTGACGTAAAAGCAGATCATAAGTAAACTCAGGCATAGAGTCGTTTATGTTTCTGGATTGGTTTATTAATTTAGCCAGAGTAGAAACTTTTTCTACTATAAACCAGGGGTCTACAGAAATACAATGTCCTCCAACACCTGGACTAGGGTTATGGATTCTTACTCTTGGATGTAAGTTAGCCAGCTTAATAACTTCCCAAGCATTTACTCCTATATTATGTGAAATTTGAGCCAATTCATTAGCTAATGCGATATTTACATCTCTGTAAGTGTTTTCCATTATCTTGACCATTTCTGCTGTAGTGGCGTCAGTTAAGTGTATATCTCCTTCGGCAAATGATATATAAATTTCTCTGGCTTGTTGAGCTGAAGTTTGATTTATGCCACCTATTATTCTAGTATTTTGAATTAGCTCATTAATGGTTTTTCCAGGTAAAACTCTTTCCGGACAATAAGCTATAAAAAGCTCTTTTCCAATTTTTAAGCCGGATTTTTCAAGAATAGGTACTAAAAAATCTCTGGTAGTGCCTGGAGGAGATGTTGATTCGAGTATAACGAGGTTACCGCTTTTTAATTTATTAACTATAGATTCAGCAGCAGACTTTATATAGCTTAAATCAGACTTTTTATTCTCATCTATAGGCGTTGGAACAGCTATAATAAATATGTCTGCTTCTTGAGGGGTGAGATACGCCTTTAGATTTCCGGAATTAATTGCTGCTTTAACAAGGGTTTTAAGCCCTGGTTCTTCAATATGAATATCTCCATTATTAATAATATCAACTACTTTTGGTGATATATCTACTCCATATACCTCGTATCCATTATTTGCAAGCATACTTGCAGTTGGTAGGCCAATATATCCCAGTCCTAAAACGCATACCTTTTTCATAATTTTCCAACTCAAACTAAATATAATTATTATGTAATTATATTTGATAAAAAGCGTTGATAAAGTTTCTTTTTAATTGATTGTTACTATTATTAAAGATGTATTTTGGTAATATCCATTACCTAACTTAAGTCATCACCTATAGCCACTGAAACTAGCAGACTTAATTAAAGCTATTAGTTTACGTTATTGCACTATTGTATTCTGAGTTTACTTACTTAAAAATTCTTCTTCAAGGATTTCTGATTCTCTTATTGATCTTTGATTTAAAAGGTAAGTAACAAGAATAGAGGCTCCTATTCCTGTAAGGTTGATAAACCAATCATCTAAATCACAACTTCTTAATGGAACATAGTCTTGAATCAACTCTGATAAAGTGGCTAATCCGCCGCCTATCATAAGTATTGCTATAAGGTAATGGTTAATCCACTTATTTCCAAAAGCTTTAATTATAATATACGTTGAAAATGTTGTTGTACCGTAAAAAACTATAAAATGAAAGATTTTATCTATGCCCCCAGGGACTTTTATGGGTAAAATACTTAGTAATAACCCAATGAATAGAATAAATGTTAGTATAATTAAACTTTTAAACTTACTCATAAAAATATAAAAAACCTTAACTTTTGAAACAGAATACTAGTATTTAATTGATGAGGAGTTTGTTTCTGGAGGAGCCTTGAAAACTCGTAGGTGACACAGTCACATAATTATGTCACCAATCATTCCGGTGATGACCTAATTATGTGCGTTAGCACCAGCGACGGAAGAAATTAACTCATCATCAAAACTAATTTAACTGAATATATTATTATAAATTATAAACTTGCGTCTGTGAAAGTTCATTTGGATTATTTGAATATAATTTTTCAAAAAGAATAATATCACTAAGAGCGTAAAACATCCAGGCTTGTGCCCATCTGATATATGGGGTTTTATTCCAGAAATATTTTCCTTTTTGGTAGTAAAAATATCCCTTTTTATCCTGAAAAACATTGATTAATTCAAGAAGTTTTTTCTCAATTTTTGCAATTTTTTCCTGATTATTAGTAATTTTGAAAAGTTTGAGTCTATTTATAAGGATAATTGCTTCAGCGATCACATGAATATCGACGGGATAAAGGTTATTATTGTAATACTTCGGCATTCCTTCATTTGTAAACAGTTCATCAAAATAAAAATCTGTTACTTTATCTATAACTCGGGTTAAATCTATTAAATTTAGATTTTCTTTAATATTAATAAGGCTTTCAATATTAAAGGCTGTATGAAAGTTGTCAACCCATCGATGAAATGGCTTTGTCCCATAAGGCCATGATCCGTCTTTATTGATATCAGAAATTGAGAAATTGAGTGATTTTATGATTTTTTTATCTAAATCAGGAATTTTAATATATTGGTTTAAAGATGATAAAAAGCTTGCAGCAAGAAGATTAGCATTATGCACTTCTGCATCTTCTTCTGGTATATAGCCAAAACAAAGTTTGTTTTCATCTTCAAATTTAATCATCTCGTTAAGAATAAATTCAGCAGCCTGTACAGCGAGTTCTAATGACTCTTTATCCTGGAAAATATTATAATATTCTAGTAATGCCTTACCAACACACACAGTTGTAACTATATTTGGTGTATCTATAGGTACAAAGAAAGCCCTTGCCTGCCATTCAAAATTATATCCCCAGCTAATACCTTTATATCTATGTATATGTGTTTCTTTTAACTTGTAGAATAATCTTTCAGCTTCATTTTTGTATTGATCATCATTTGTGGCTTTATACATATTCAGGTTGCCTAAGAGGAACAATGCACCTGCTTTAGGATTAAATCCCGGGGAAACGAGTAAAAGCTTCCTGAAATTTACAGGACTTCTTTTACAAAATTGAATTAGGGCAAGTCGAAAGAGTTTGCTTTTATATAAAGGTGTATCCTTAAAAAGCTTGCTGTTTAGGCCATCAAATACATCTATGCCTGTATAATCATGTTTGATGACATAGTTATATAACCTGTTAAAAGAGTCGTATATATTGCTTTTATCCCAATAGTTCTTCATAAATGCCCTTTAATTGGTTTACTATTACACTAATATCAAATTTTTCCCTGGCTATATTGAAACTCTCTTGACCCATTTTATTCCTAAGTTCTTTATTATTTGCCAGAAGTTCTATTTTATCAGCAAGAGCGTTATAATTTCCAGATTCAATTAAAAAACCGTTTACTTCATCTATAACGGCTTCAGGAACTCCACCAACAGGAGTTGATATTATTGGTAATCCATTTACCATTGCTTCTAAAATTGAGATTGGCAGTCCTTCAGTATAAGAGGGTAAAACAAATATATCTGAGGTCTCTATAATTTTCTCTTTTTTATCTCCAGAAATCCAACCTGATATAAACATTTTATCTTGTAAATTATTAGATTCTATTAATTTTTGGAAGTGTTTATAATCACCGTCCCCATATAAATATATTTTAATATTATCGCTTTTTACTTGTTTTGCGGCTTCAATAATATCATAAACACCTTTATTACGGCATAATTTACCTAAAAACAAGGCTTTTATATCTTCAGATGTTTTTATTTTAAGCTCTTTTATAGTAATTGGGTTATATAATACTTTAAAATTGCCATCAGGGCATATATTCATAAGATCAATTTTGATTTTTTCGGATAATATTAAGATTAAATCACTTTTATCAAGTATATTTTTAATATAGGCCTTTATTAGTGGATGAGAATTTTTGTAAAATTCGTTAAATCTAGCTGGATGTATATTAAATATAACCTTTTTATTGAGTAATTTTGCTATATTTACGGCTATTGATTTTCTAAATAAGCTTGCACCTGTAGATACATGGATATGGATTATCCTTAAACTCTTATTTTTAAACAAGATAAGGATATATTTTAGTAAAAAATAACCAAAAAACAAGATTTTACTAATGATATTGCCATTTTTGCATGACGATAAAAACATTACATTATCAAAAGATCCTTGATACAGCTTTATTACGGAGGAAATTCCTCCAAAAGAATCTGGATCAGGGCCTATCATTAATATTTTTGAGTTATTTTTCATAATTTTTTAACTAATTTTCTGTATAAAGCATAATAATTTTTGCACATTATTGAAATATCAAACTGCTGTGCGTGCTTATGGGCATTTTGTGCCAGATAATGCATTTTGTTCTGGTTATTGTAAAGCTCTAAAATCTTATTAGCCAGATCAGTATGGTTTTCACTTTCAAATAACAAGCCATTCTCTTCAGGATTAATTATATCATTTGAACCGGAAATATTACTGGCAATAGCAGGTAACCCTGAAGCCATGGCTTCTAGTAAAACTAAAGGCAAGCCTTCATGTCTTGATGGCAATATAAACAAGTCTGCCTTTGCCAGTAAATCAGGAATATCGTTTCTATTACCTAAAAATGAGATTTCGTTTTCTAAATTATAATTCTTTATAAGATCCTTTAGATACTCTATAGACGCTTTATCATAATCATACACACCACCTACAAAACTACAGGTAAAATTCAGGCCTTTATCTTTACACTCTTTAAGGGCTTTTATAAGTATGTCCTGACCTTTTTTATGATATGTAATTCTGGAAACATTTATTATATTTAATGTTTCCATGTTTCTATTATGTTGTCTGGTAATATTACTAACCCTTTTAGTATCAATACCGTTATATATCAGGGTTTTTTTCTTGATTCCATTGTTATTACATTCCTCTAAAATAGCTTTAGATATAGCTATATTCATATCTATAAAAATTTTATGGATAAAGAGATTTAATCTGCCTGAACCACCGTATACTAGGGTTGTTTTTTTGATGTTATTGTTTTTAAATAAGTTCATGATTGGGTTTGTAAAACTATTGTGTTTAAAAAGACTTAATTTATCTGGCTTTTTAAAAATCACAGAGTCATGAATGGTGTGAACTAACTTTAATTTATAGTTTATCAGCTTGCACAATATTGCCCAGTATTTACTGCCATTATTATGAGAGTGAATAATATCTATATCGTGCTTTTTAACTATATCAAGGAGTTTAAATAGGTATTTAGGGTTTTTATCACGTTCTTTTTTATTTAGAAAATAAGCGCTGTAGCCGGTAGAAATTAATTGTTGCCTTAATTCTTCGTCTATTACATCATTTATAATGACAATGATAAACTCAACATCATTATTTGATTTGTTATAACATTTTTTATCGCTAGAACATAAATTGGATACTTTAATTAAATCAACAAGCAGTCTCTCTGCTCCTCCAATAGCTAGAGAAGAGATTAAATGGAGTACCTTTAGTTTTTGTTTGGTCTTTTTCATAATAATTATGTGTTTAATAACTATAAATAGTCATTAATATTAATATTTTCTTTAATTACTCTGGCTGGTATGCCTGCTACCAATACGTTTGAAGGAATATCTTTGGTTACGACAGAATTGGCTCCAATTACAACGTTATCAGCTATTTTTATCGGGCCGATAATCTTAGCACCTGCCCCAACTAAAACATTATTCCCTATTTCAGGTACTTTAGGATTGCGGCTGCTCCCTCCAATTGTAACTCCCTGAGAAATTATACAGTTTTTACCTATTATACTGTCAGAATGAATCACTATTCCAAGTCCCCCATAACCTAGAATGGTGTTTTCTCCAATTTTGGCAGTATAAGGAAGGCTGCACGCAAATATAACCCTGATAAATAACTTGATTAACGCAGGTAACAAAGGTATATGGGCAAGATAAAGCGCTCTTGCTATCTTGTATAAAAAATAAACTACTCCAGACATAATAAAACTTTTTTGTTATGTAACTTTTCTAATTTTACTTATAGAAAAATGACAAAGCAAATATAAAAATTCTGGTAATATCAGTTTTATCGGTAAAGATCAGAATCTAATTAATGAGAATATTATCATTGCAAGGTGCTTTGCACTGTCATCGCGAGGTTTCTAAAAGAAACCGTGGCGATCTTTTCAATTCTGAATAATAGCTGAGCACAGGAATGAGCTTGCGCAGCTCCCGCTTCGCGCAGGAAGCAGCCTACAAAAATCACAAAAGATAGAATGAGTTTCGTTTTTAGTCCAGACCAGCGAAGCTGCTTTTCCCAAAAACTTCACTCCCGCTTCGCATTTTTTCATCAAAATCTTTAATGATTTTTTCCGCTGTCCTTAATAGCATAATGGATAGATTGCCACAGATTCCTTTGGAATCTTCGCAATGACAATTGTACATTTTTTATTTTCTGGATAACCTCTTAGTTCTCCAGGAATAATAATTTTACCTTTATCAATCCATTACCAGTTTATCTCCTATTATGGACAATATTTTCAGTCTGGTAGGTTCCACAACGTTATTATAAAAGTCTTTTAAGAATAAGCTTGTTAAGAATATATATAAAGTAAAAATAATTGGAACCATTATTAATATTGTGATGTAATCCGGTAAAGTCAGGTAATTTAAATATAATTTTAATGGAATAATAACAGGAATTTGTAAAATAATTGGAATAAAAAATTTGGACAGATATGATAAAAATTCACTGAAATCCCACTTAAAAACAAAACAGACACGAATAAACAGTAAGAAACTTGCAAATAAATGAGCAACAAAAGCTGCTATTACTACTCCTTTTAGGTTTCCAAGTTTGATTCCTATAAAGAATGCCACGAGACATATTGGTGTAATAAGTAAAAAGTGTTTTAGGTTTTGTTGAGGCATATTAACAGCATCAAATAAAACATGAATAATTGAAGCTGTTATACGTACAAAGATATATCCCAGAATTAACTGGAAAATTAAAATAGAATTGTCCCACCTTGCTCCATAAATCAGGTTGATTAGCTCTTTTGCCAGCATTATCTGAGCGAAAATCAATGGATATACTATAAAAGCTTGCTTTTCCATAAGTGAAAAGAAAGTAGTTTTTAAATCATTTTTATTTGCTTGTAATTTTGAAAAGATGGGGAAAAATATATTGCAATGAAGACCTACGAGTAATCCTACAAGTATTGAAGCTTTATCAAAGCCAAAAAAGTAATATCCTAATAAAGTTGGACCTAATAAATACCCGATAAATATGTAATCAGAATTATAAACAAAGAATGTAAGGATCGTTTTAGGTAAGAAACTTTTGCTATAAGCAAAAGTTTGACTGAAAATATCTTTACTAAAGTCTATTGAGAATTTCCATCCTGTTATAACAAGATAAATTATACAACTTGCTGAATTAACGATTAATAATGGAATTACATAACTTAAATAACGGAAACCTAAAAGAGCAAATACTATTATAAGACCGACATTTAAAAGACTTTGAACTATTTCTATTTTCGATACCACGTCTTGTCTCATATTCTTAATAAGCAAAGCCCTTGGTATACTTATAAAAGAAGTGATCAAAAGTGATATTGCTGCAAAAAATAGAATATATTTTACTTCAGGGGTTCTATAAATATTTGCAATTACAGGAGATATTATGATCATTATTATAGCAAAAACAATACCTGCAAGAATATTGAGTAGATAAACTGAGTTAATATCAGTCTTTGATAGATTCTGACGGCTAATTATAAAAGTTTCCATTCCAAATTTACTGAATACATCGATTAAGCCGCTAAAAGTTGCAGCCATACTTATTATTCCAAAATCTTGCGGTAGTAATATTCTGGCTACAACAATTCCTGAAAAGAGAGATAAAAATTGCCTGAATATGCTTGCAAACATTACGAATGATATATTTTTTGACAGACTTACTTTCTTTTCAGTATGTATGTTCATTAATAGGCTCTCCCAGATCCTTTTTTAAGCTTTTCATAAGTGTTTAGCATAAATAATGGAAAATGGCTAAGTAAAAGAGCCATTAAAAATTTTAGATTAAATATTTTAGTATGTGAATATCCAAGACTTTCTAGAAGATTTTTCCTTGCAACAAAAGAATCTCTAGATTTATATAATGCCCAGCTGCCAATTGACCATAAAGCATTGCTATAAGCTTTATTTTTTATGTTTAATAGTTTGCATTTTATCAAGCAGGAAAATAAATTATGTTTATTAAGTGCAAAATGATATAAAGCTTCTTGCAGCAGACTTGTATTTTCAAAAGCCTTTTGTAGAAATTTTAAATAGCTGTTTCTAAATTTTTCCACTTCACGAGTCCTGCTCAAGCTGTTTTGGTGTACCCTGACGTAGGTTAATGTTCCGTTAATACAATGAAACTCATAAAAAAGTGCTACTCTAAAGCACAGATCCCAGTCTTCACAAAAATTCAATGTTTCATCAAAATATCCCACTTTTTCAAAGCACTCTCTTTTAAACATGGTTGTAGAAGGTCCAGGATAAGCTTTATCAGGTTCTGTCAAAATATATTGGAGATATTCTTTATTATTTTTAGCCTGACAAGTTTTTTTGCGTATATATTGGCCATCAAAAGTTTTATATAAACTATGGTTAGATACCATGCCTATATTACTGTTAGTATTTAAGATTTTGATATGTTTTTCTAGTAATTCATGGTGCCATAAGTCATCTGAATCAAGAAATACAATGTATTCACCTTTTGAATGTTTTATTCCGTTATTTCTTGCTTTTGCAGGACCACTATTTTCCTGGTAAATATATTTAATTCTTTGGTCTTGAATCTCCTTAATTATGTTTTCAGTATTATCAGCCGATCCATCGTCTATTATTAGAATCTCAAAATTTTGATAAGTTTGTTTGAGTACAGAATCGATAGCATCTGTAATTATATTAGCTCTATTATATGTTGGAATAACAACTGAGATTAGTATATTCATCTAATTCTATCGTTTAACCTTATTTATTATTGGGACTTTGGAATACATAAGACCTAAAATTAAAAATAACCATATTTGTATAGTAAATAAATTAAATGCAGTATCAAATAATCCTTCAAAAAAGAAGCATACAATAACAATGCTGGTTGATGAGCTTAAAACTTTTGCTAGTTTCGTATTAGTTTTAAAATTACTATATGCTGCAACTATGGTGTAAATCAGGAATGATAATACTATTATTGAGCCTATTATTCCAATTTCTACAATGTAATGGAGACAAAAATTGTGTGCCTGAAAATCATTGTATGATGATGGAAGAATATTGCCGGGTAGATAAACCCATACAGCGTCTGTATAAGATTTTAACCCTGTTCCAAACAATAAAGTACGTGTACTACTGGTAATAGCAGTAAATACTACCTCCCATATATCATTTCTGGGAGCTAGTGTCGTTATGTATGATGTATTTTTTAAGAAATTGTATAGTCCTAAAGCCACTAATAACACAGATACTAATATTGAGAGAAATTTAAGCTTATTTTTCTTAATCTGAAATAGGAAAAATATGATACCAGCGACTAATCCTAGCAAGCTTGCTCGAGAATATGAAATAATGACTCCAGTTAGGAGAATTAAAAGTATCATATACCCCTTCTTCTTATTTTTTACCAGAAAATGATTTATAGGTAAGAAAAATAAAAAGATCATACTTAAAAAAGGACCGAAATGATTAAAGTGAGCAAATGTGCCTCTACCATGCCATACTAACTTTGATCCTAGTCCAATATATCCTAAAAGACCTCTTTCTGATTGAAAATTAGCTCCAAAACTGCCCGTTAAAGATTGTAATATGCCATAAGATGCTTGAAATATTCCTATAAATAATATGAATCTGATGAGATTTGATATTTTAATCTCTTTAGTTCTTATAAAATAAATACTTAAGTAAAATACAGTAACTGTTTCCCCAAATTTTAAAAAGCCTTGATATCCTCTATGGCTAATAGAGGTAAACCCAGCCAGGAAATACAAGATTAGCAAGATAATAATCCATTTATCAATCCTCGTTTTGGGATTAAATCTCTGATCAAGAAAAAGTATTCTAACTAAAGCCCCTATAAAGCAGAGTGAAATTAAGATATCTGTTTGATTAAACGGTAATTGTCTGGCCTCAGTTTCAAAGGGGAATACATAAGTTGACAATAAAAGCATTAAATAAAAGCAATATTTGGGTTTAGCCACTAATAAAGTCAGAAAAATAACCCCTAAAAACATTATGAGTAATTTTTGGATTGGAAAAAATAATATTAATGCTCCAAAAATAATTGATAAAAATATAAAAAACAGATCTAACTTCTTAAAATTACTCATAATATATTCTTTTGTTTTAAATTACTGATAAGGTTTTATTTGGAAATAAAGAACGTATTGTTTTTTCGTCGCTGATAAAATTGCTTCGCATTTTATAGGCTTTCTCAAAAATAATCTGTTCTCTATGAAGTCTGACGGGATTTTAAAAATAAAAATTTCAAGGGGAAATTTTGTTTAATGAATTGTTTGAACAGCATTATAAAAAATATAGAATTTGTAACCAGATATCGCTTCCACATGCGCTTCGGTTCTTGATAGAGCCTATATAACCACTCTAGGCCATATTTTTGGAGAAATTTAGGGGCTCTTTTGACCTTTCCTGCAATAA
This sequence comes from Candidatus Melainabacteria bacterium RIFOXYA2_FULL_32_9, assembly GCA_001784615.1. NCBI lineage: Bacteria > Bacillati > Candidatus Melainabacteria > Candidatus Melainabacteria bacterium RIFOXYA2_FULL_32_9. Next base: position 8,571 of record MFRQ01000130.1, on the reverse strand, counting down.
CATCAAAGCTGCCGCCTACCCCCATTACAAAGGGGACTTCCATTTTATGAAGATATTTATTTATAAAAATCTCTTTCTTGGGTGATCCCATTGCAACAAACAAGATATCAGCACCTGAGTTTTTTATATCCATTGCGATGTTTTCCTCTTCATCAGAGGAATAATAACCATTTCGGTATCCTGCAATTATTAATTCAGGATATTTTTGTTTATAAATTTCTATTACTGTTTTAACTATAAACTCTTGAGCTCCAAAAAAGTAGACTTTATATCTTTTCTTGCTTGAATAGGCAACCAATTCTTGCATTAAATCTATACCGGTAACTCTTTCGGGGATATTTATTCCTAAAAATCTAGCCCCTAAAATTATTCCGGCTCCATCAACATTGATTAGTTTGCACGAATTTATTATATTTTTTAATTCTTTATTTTTTTGCGCATAAACTAACTTAGCAACATTGATAACCACATGTTGTGTAATTTGCTTTTTCTCTATGAATTCAGAGATTCTGAATAACGTTTCTTCCATTGTTAAAGGGTCTATGTTGATGCCAAAAAAGTTTATTCTCTCTTTATCCTTCATTTTCATTCCATTCCAGGTCAGTTATTTCTGATTGTTGTGTAAGTTGGTCTCCTTGATGTTGTAAATATTTTTCATATTCTTTTTCCAATTGGGAATTTGATTCTCTAATAATTGTGCCAATAATCGGAATACCGGCATTCCTAATTGATTCAGAGATATTTTTTAGGGTAGAGTAGGTAATTGTCCTGTTTGCTAAGAGGACAACTCCATCGGACAATCTTGATATGATTAAAAATTCAGGTGTAACGTGAGCTGCTGCTGTATCAATTAATACCCAGTCAAATTTTTCTTTTAAAGTTGATACTATAAGGTTGAATGCTGATGTCCCAAAGAATTCATATGGTTCGATAACAATTTCTCTATTTCCTAAGTGCATTATTCCATTATTATCCATAATTAATGAGTCTAAGATATAGTTATCATCAAAGGATTGTCTCTTTCTTATCTGGTTTTCAAGATATATTATTAAATCAGATAAATTAACTTTTACTTTATCTTTTATTTCTGCACTTTTGTATATTGTAGGAATCCTAAAATCAGTATCTATAATTACTACAGAGTGTCCCTGTTTTTTTAATCTTTGTGATAATTGATACAGAATTGATGATTGAGGTTTTTTAAGTGAAGTTGAGGTAAAAGTTAAAACTTTTGCGTTTTGCTTATAACATTTGATTAACAAGCTTGATAAAGTGTTATTGTAAGCAATATTAGCAATAGCCTGATTATGTTGATCTTCATTAAATCGTTCAGTCCAGGTAATTGAGCCTATTATAGATGACTGTGTTATGTGTTCTATTAATTTCGGATCATCGCATACATCTTCAATTAATGTTTTTAAGATAGATGCACTAAAACCAAAACCGCATCCCAAGAATATTGTAAGTATAAATACATGTAGAGGACTTGGGAAAGATGCTGATTTGGGCAAATTTGGTGAATCTATAACTATAACATTGCTAACAGCTTCTGCTTCTTTAATTCTTGCTTCGATTTGTTTTTCTTTTAGCTCATCATAAGCCTTACTTAATGCTTTTTCTATTTGCTCCAGGTTGTTTAAGGTGAATTTTTTCTCAGGAATCTGGGATAATAAAATATTGATCTTATTTATACTATCATTTAAAGATTGTTGCTCAGATTCTAAGCTGATGAACCTTACTTGATTGGTTATTAAGTCTTCAGCCAATTTTTCTCTTACAGGATCGAATATGTTAATTTTCTGATCTTGAGCATATTTGCCCAAACTTAACGTGATTTGTCCTTTTATCTGCTCTTTTATAGCTTTAATTTTATTTTTTTGAGCTATTATTTTAGGATTTGTATCTGATAATTTGATAATATCATATTCATACTCCTGAATAGCATCATTTAAATCGTTTCTTAATTTTACAAGACTTTGATTGCCTGATCCTAATGCTACAGCATTGATTACTTCATTTGGTTTTAGGGATAATTTTTTTTCTAATTGGTTACTTGATACTTGCAAACTATTTGCAGAAGCAGTTATTTCCTCTAATTTTGTTGAAAGAATAATTTTTTGGTCTATAAGTTTGTCTGATTCTGTATCAAGATTTATAGCCAAATTTTCTGATTTATATGATTTGATTTTGGTTCTTATATCAAAGAGTTTTTCTTCTATTTCGGTAAGCTTCAAATCAATGTATTTACGTCTTGTTGTTCTGATTTTCCTATTGATAAGAAGATTAATATTGTCGTATTCCTCTAATACTGCATAAAGAAGTTTTTGTGCTTCTTCTGGATTATCCCATTTTAAAGTAATATTTATTATATCTGTACCGGTTTTACTTTTAGCATCAATAATTTTATCAGGATTTATCTTGCCATTTTTAGGATATTTTTCTTTAATATGACTAATCAGATAACTTTTTATCTGATTTGATTTTAGTATTTCAATTTGAGTCAAAATAGGATTACCGGCTGAGGTTAATGGAGCTAATTGACTATTAGTATCTAAATTTGCTACAAAAGCCTCTGTCGTTAAATCCTTAATCCAGATTTTTGCTGTTGATTTATATGATGGCTGATAGAAAAAGACTAAATATATCACAGCCCAAACAGTAATTATTACTGTAATTGTAAGAATTAAATGCAGATCTTTTAAGAGATTGCGAATATATCTATTTTGGGTAAGTTTACTATTAAGATTCATTTTTATTTACTCTATTTGCCTATTATTCGGGAACTGTAATATCAAATGACCAATTATCATAGGTATTTGTATAAGTATTTGTCTGCGTAGGGCTGTATCTATTAGGCTTAAACATTAAAGCCCAATTATTATATGTACTTGCAAAGGTATTTGCAGGGATAAATAATCTTGTCATATAATCAAATGCTTTACCGGCAAGGGGTCTGACCTTTTCAGGGACATAAATTATGTCATTTGGCATAAGTGCTATATCGTTACTCTTAGGATTCACAACTCTTGTTACAAGCTTTCCTGAAACATCAACTCTGCTTATATAAACTTTTGCAGGTGCATATGCCGAATCAGATAAATAACCACCTGCTGAGGTTATAGCAGAGCTTAAATTTAATGACTGAGAACTGTCTAATTTTATTAACCCAGGATTATTTACATACCCATATACCTTAACAGGGACAAATTTTGGAGAGAAAGTTGAGCTGGCATATTTTTTATATTTATCTTCACTTACAGCTAATGGTGTTGGAAGTCTTGGAATATGAACTATATCACCGGTAGTTAAATAGATATCCTGCGTGGTATCGTTATTTTCAAGTAAATCTAGTAGATTCACCTCAAATTCAGTTTTATCAATAGAATTAGTGATTTTTGTATGTTCTAAATCTGCATCAAATGATATGCCTCCAGCAGCAACAATTACATTTGAGAGAAGAGGAGCTTTTCTTTCTATCTGGACTTCAGGCTTACTATCCAGGGTGGTTTGTTTATTTGTGGTATCAGTGTTTATTTCATAACTGCCAGGATTTAGTACAGCCCCGGTAATATAAACTATAAAAGGTTTAGTTTGATCAAGTTTAATAGTTATTTGAGGATTTCTCAGATATTCCTTATATTTCAGAACAAGATATTCGTATAATTCATCAATAGTTAACCCTGACACTTTTAAAGCTCCTAAAGGTACAACAATAATATTTCCATCGGGCTGAACACGAATTTTTTCCTGATTAAATTCTTCAGAATCATAAACATAGATGCTTATAATGTCATTTGGCCCTAAAATATACTTTCTTGAGCTTACATTATAATTTGTTTTTGAAGCATTCCCACTTAATTTTGCAGCTACATTACTGTAGTCATTAGTATCAACTTCTTTTGCAACTACAGCAGGCATTATTAAACACAAAATTGTTAAAATAATTATATTACATTTAATTGTTTGCATATTTTTCAGACAGCAATCCTGTAAACATTGTTTTAAGGTTTTTCTTACTTGAAATTTTATTATTAATCTTATAAAAACTATATTTAATTGGTAAAATTTCAAGTATTTGAGGGCTTTAACCTATATAATTTTTAAAGTCTATATATACTTAGATATATTAAATTAAACATAGACTATTAAAACTAGTTATATAAGATTTATTAAGAATAAGTTAACTAAATATTTTGATGAAAAAGTTGCCAGTTAGTAAACTTGATGAAATTAAGTATAGAAAAATGTGTAAAATATGTAAAAATGTTTACTCTGAATTTTTATATATTTTTAATAATAATGATTGATATACAAGTTCAGGACTGAAAGATATTAAAAATATTTAGTTTGACTGGTATGTAGCAGATCAAGTATTAAAAACTTTGATACGGTTGTTAAGCTGGATTATAAATATATTTTCCAGTGGAGCTTGTGTTCTGATTTAAAAATTATTTTGAAGACTATTCCCGTAGTTTTATCCGGAAAAAATACAGCTTAAAGTACAGTTATTTTGCCTTAATTAAACAAAGTATCAGTTACAAAATAACCATAGAACAAAAACTTTGTTTAGGATAAAAAATATAGAGAGTGTATCAGATATTATGGAATATTGTTGACAGCTATTTAATCCTCTTATCTGATATCTTAAATAGTTTGAATTTTTAGACTTTACAACCTTAAAAAATATCGTAAATTATTTTCAGAGTAATATAATCGATAAAACTTAATATGAAGAAAGGATTTCTTTTTCTATTAGGATATATAATACTGTTAATACCATTATGTTATTTTATTATGAATTTAAATATCTTTTCAAATAAATAAAAAGGATCTGCAAGGAGAATATTTGATGAAATGGCAAGATCTTACAGTGTTAGTCACTGGAGGTACAGGATCATTTGGTAAGAAGTTTGTTGAGATAATGTTAAAGGAGTATCATCCTAAAAAACTTATCATCTTCAGTAGAGATGAGCTAAAGCAACATGAAATGCGGATTTCAGGCTTTGATCATCCAAGTCTTCGTTATTTTATAGGAGATGTTAGGGATTATAAGCGTTTAAATAGAGCTTTTAAAGGTGTGGATATAGTTGTTCATGCTGCTGCAATGAAGCAGGTTCCAGCCTGTGAATATAACCCTATTGAAGCGGTTGCAACTAATATTGATGGCGCAAGAAATATAATTGATGCTGCTATTAATAATGATGTAAAAAAAGTTCTTGCAATGAGCACAGATAAAGCAACAGCTCCTGTAAATCTTTATGGAGCAACCAAGTTAGTTTCAGAGAAACTCTTTATCCAGGCAAATTCATACAGTACCGCAGAAGGAGCCAGATTTAGCTGTGTGCGCTATGGAAATGTAGTAGGAAGTAGAGGAAGTGTTATTCCTTTATTTAAAGAGCAGAGAAAGACAGGAAAAGTAACCATTACTGATGAAAGAATGACTCGATTCTGGATTACTCTGGAGCAGGGTGTGCGTTTTGTTATATCACGTATCGAAAAAATGCACGGTGGTGAGGTGTTTATTCCTAAGCTTCCCAGTATGAGTATGATAGCATTAGCAAAAACAATTGCACCAGAATGTAAAATTGAAAAAATTGGAATTAGACCTGGAGAAAAATTACATGAGTCTATGATATCTGAAGATGAATCAAGGCAAGCCGTCGATTTAAATGATTGCTATGCAATTTTGCCGGCACATTTTTGGTGGTCAAATGATTTATGGGCTCATGGGGAGAAACTTCCAGAAGGTTTTTCATATTCAAGTAATACTAACAAACAGTGGTTAACTCCTTCAGAGCTTTCCAAAATGATTGATGAATAAACAGAAAATTCAAAAATGAAGATAATTCCATATGGCAGACAGGATATAAATGATGAAGATATTAAAGCTGTAATTGATGTTTTACAGTCTGACTGGATTACGCAAGGTCCTGCCATTGAGAGATTTGAGAAAATTGTTGCTGAATATTGCGGAGCTAAATATGCAGTTGCAGTAAATAGTGCGACATCAGCATTGCATATAGCCTGTCTTGCAGCTAATCTTGGTTCTGGTGATATTTTATGGACCTCTCCAAATACTTTTGTTGCATCTGCTAATTGTGGTCTATATTGTGGTGCTAATGTAGATTTTGTAGATATTGATCCTAAAACATATAATATATCAATTTTAAAGTTTGAGGAAAAATTGGAAGAAGCTAAAAAAATAGGTAATCTTCCAAAAGTTGTTATTCCCGTACATTTTGCGGGACAATCCTGTGAAATGGAAAAAATACAGGCAATATCAAATAAATATGGTTTTACTGTAATTGAAGATGCTTCTCACGCAATAGGAGGAAGTTATAAAAACGCCAAAATAGGCTCCTGTATCTGTTCAGATATGACCGTGTTTAGTTTTCATCCTGTTAAAATCATTACTTCAGGGGAAGGAGGAATGGTTTTAACAAACAGAAAAGACTTATATGAAAAATTAATTCGATTGAGAACCCATGGTATTACAAGAAATCCTGGCTGTATGCAGAATGATTCCTCTGGTCCTTGGTATTATGAGCAACTTGAATTAGGCTTTAATTATCGTATGACAGATATTCAGGCTGCTCTTGGAGCAAGCCAGATGACTCGTCTTGATGAATTTATAAGACAACGGCATATTATCGCAAATAGATATAATGAGGCTCTTAAGGATTTACCTGTAACTTTGCCTTATCAATATCCTGATACTTATTCAGCTTTTCACCTTTATGTGATCAGATTACAGCTTGATAAAATAAATAAGTCACATTCTCAGGTTTTTGAATGTTTAAGAAATGCAGGAATAGGAGTTAATTTGCATTATATTCCTGTTCATACACAGCCATATTATCAGAAATCAGGCTTTGGATGGGGAGATTTTCCTGAATCCGAAAAATATTATAGTGAGGCAATTACACTACCTTTATTCTACAAGCTTTCCTTTCAGGACCAAGATTATATTATTGAGAGTTTAATTCAGATTCTTACAAAGTAAATATTTGGTAAAGGTATAAAAATAAGTGATATAGAACATATTCAGAAATAAAATTTTCTAGTGTCATTGCGAGGAACGAAATGCAATGCAGTGACGAAGCAATCTAAAAGAAGATAATAATACTTTTTAGATTGCCGCGCACCTACGGTGCTCGCAATGACAGTGCGACAATTAGCTAAATTATAACACTGAAAAAATTTATCACTTTAATTTTTACCATTACCAAATATTTTTTATAGAAATCTCTAGAGATTATAATCAAGGCATTTTGAGCATAATTCCTGTTCGTGTAATCTGCCTTCTTGATATTTTTTAATTAAATCTTGATATTTTTTACCGTTATAAATTTCTGATATGGAGCTTTCTTTTACATTTCCAAGATTAAAAGTGCAATTAAAATCTGTATCACAACAAGAAACTGAGCCGTCAGAAAATATCATAAAATCTTCTCTGTCAATTCTATTGCACTTTTTAATCTTATTATTGGTGATAGTTTCTTTTGAATTATCATTGCAAACGTTTTGAGAAAATAATTCAAGTTTATTTATGCTTACTATATCAACTTTATCACCGTATTTATCCATAAAATCATGAATTTCAGAATTCATATCTGGAAATTCAATCATTTGTGCTCTAATAACAGGTTTAAACTTATTTTCCTGTCTTTTTAATTCAACAAAATTTTTCAGGTTATTCTGCACACGATAAAAATCTAAATTTGGAGCTATTTTCTTATAATTATCTTCTGACATAGCGTTAACAGAATAATTCAGAATATCTACCGGATATTCAAGCAGTTTTTCTTGAATATTTTTATCAAAAATCTCACCATTAGTGCTTAACCAAATGGTTCCCAATGTATCAAAAGATCTACAATAATCCAATATCTCAAAAAAATCAGGATGCAAAAGTGATTCGCCGATGTTATACAACCATAGACCACTAATACCGACTTCAGCCAATTGTTTTATGACACTTTTAGCTAATTGAGTATCCATATGCTTTTCTTCTCTGGTTAATATGTTCCTCGGGCACATGGTACAATAGCTGTTACATTTGCTGGTCAATTCAAGTAAAACTCTTTTAGGAAAATTAGTTGTATTTTTTATTACACTAATCCTTTTCAAAGGTAAAGTCTTTTTTCCTTCTTTATATGCTTTTTCAATAAGTTCCTGTCCACTTAATATTTCAAGTTCATCTGTTGTAATAATATAATTAGCCAGAGTAACAGAATCAAATCTTGCAAGTAGGCCTTTTCTCATTTCCTGTGAGAAGACATTATTATTTATTTTTATTGAACTAATATTTACGTGTTCCATTATTTTTCCTTTTTATTCTATTATTATATACTCTGAATAATATTTAACCTCAAATATAGCTTAAAATACTGCTTTCATCAAAAGCAATATTACACTAAGTCGGCAAAATAATTATTATTAGTTCATTTTACACCTAATACTTTGTTTAAAAGATTTTAAAATGAATTAACCCCGCAGCAGAGCTACGGGGTATCTACGTGTGCGATTACTTAAAACAAACTTAGTTGCTCACTGTGCAGTTTTTTATAC
>MFRQ01000129.1:9209-9728 GCA_001784615.1 Candidatus Melainabacteria bacterium RIFOXYA2_FULL_32_9 | reverse complement strand
TTTGTGCTGAACCTTGGGCCTTCAATTGTGATAACGGTCCCTTTTTCATGAGCTCTGAATTTTAATTCCTTTGCTGAATCATACAATAATTCTCTTAAATGGCTGCAGAAAGGCTCTGCCATTGGTATATGGCAGACATGGTCTTTCTCGTAAAAAGTTGATTTTCTTTTTGTAGTCCTGTCAATAAACTGATCAACAATAACAAAATCGCCTGGCTTTATGTCTTCTCTTAATGAGCCGGCAGCGCTGGAAACCAAAATATGAGTGCAGCCCTGCTCTTTTAGGGCATGAATATTAGCCTGATTAGGAACATTTGTAGGCATTATCTGGTGTTTTCTTCCATGCCTTGACAAAATAACAACATCAACTCCTTCTATTTTGCCTATAGTTAATAGAGAGCTTGGCTTGCCATAAGGCGTGTTAACCTCAATCTCTTTTGCATCCTTCAATAGTTTAGGATCTTCTAAACCAGAACCGCCGATTATACCTATTTTTACCATGATACCACCTATAGGATAA
>MFRQ01000129.1:5790-9041 GCA_001784615.1 Candidatus Melainabacteria bacterium RIFOXYA2_FULL_32_9 | reverse complement strand
AGTATATGGATCATTGAGACTGGCCAGCATTGTTTCAATAGCTACATATGCATCATCTTCGTTATTAATTGCCTGGTCATACTTATGTCTCCAACGCTGCCAATCTTGTCCATTTTTGTTGACATCAACATATTTTGTTTTTACTAACTTCCATACTTCGTCATAAAGTGTTTTAGGATCATACGCAAGTACTCCTCTAGTAATAAAACCAAAATATGCGAATACTAATAAAGGAATAATTGCCCATAAAAGTCTTTTGCTGCGTTTAATCAATTTCTCTTACCTCGCTCTGGTTTATTAAATGCTTAATTAATTCTATTTGTATATTAGCATACATAAAAATCAAATTTTTATAGTGAATTAGCCTGAATGAACAAATTGTTGTTAAAAATATTATACTCAATCTGCTTTAAATTTTTTACAAGTCTAATAATCATTATTAAGCGTTTAAGCAATTATTTCTAATAAAAATTCTGATAACATTTTATTTAAATTTTGCTAATAGCTGTTAATGCTGAATTGGGGGATATTTATGAAAATATTAGTTATTTATTATAGTATGTACGGAAATACATTCGAGCTTGCTAAGCATGTTGTTAAGGGCGCTAAATCTGTTGAAGGGGCTGAAGTTGGCATAAAACAGGTTCCTGATCTTTTACCTAGAGAGGTTATAGAAGCAAATCCAAGAATTCAACAAGCAAAAGAAATGCAAAAAGATATTCCTGTTGCAAAAGTTCAGGAACTTGCTGACTATGATGCCATTATATGGGGAACACCGACAAGATACGGAAACATGACTGCTCAAATGAAGAATTTTATAGATCAAACAGGTTCATTATGGAATCAGGGTAAGCTTGAAAATAAAGTTACAGGAGTATTTACTTCGACTTCCAGTATTCATGGAGGACAGGAAACAACTATTTTAACCTCGATGGTACCATTATTTCATTTAGGAATGATTATAGTCGGCGTTCCATACTCAGTACCGGAATTACTTAGTACTGACAGGGGTGGAACTCCTTATGGGCCAAGTCATGTTGCAGGTGAAAAATCTGACCAACCCGTTACTAATGATGAAGCAAAAATTGCTTTTGTTTTTGGAAAAAGAATAGCTGAAATTACAAAGAGAATCTTAACCTAGTACTCTGTTCCAAAATTATGAAGGCAGGTAGTTAATGAAGCAACCTTGCAAATGCGAAGCTAATTTGCACAGTTGCGGAATTAATTACCTGCCTTCAACAACTAACATTATTTTTGAGGACAAAGTATTGCTAGCTAAAATATGGTTTAACTATCTGTATTACAGCTTTATAAATATCCTCAATAGGTTGATTTGCGTTGATAACTTTAATTCTATTAGGATGTTGTTTTGCTAATTCCAGATAGCCTTCTCTAACTTTCTTGTGGAAGTTTATTGATTCTGATTCAAGACGATCCTTATTGTCTCCTACTCTTTTGAGCGAAACATCAGGATCTATATCAAATATTAGAGTTAAATCAGGCCATAGTTTATTCGTTGCAAGATTATTTAAGTTAATTAATTCATCAATATTTAGGCCCCTTGCATATCCTTGATATGCAAGAGTGGAATCTATATAACGATCACATAATACAACTGTGCCTGAATTTAGTGCAGGAATGATTTTTTCATCAACATGTTGGGCTCTATCGGCTAAGTATAAGAATAACTCACATAACGGATAAATTTTGCCTTCATAATTCAGGAGAATATTACGTAATTTAGAACCCAGATCAGTTCCACCCGGATCCCTGGTGATTATATAATTTATATTTTTTTCTTTTAAAAATTCTGCTATTTTATTGAGCTGTGTTGATTTTCCTGAACCGTCTATACCTTCAAAAGTGATAAAAAGGCTTTTTTTATCCACGTATCCTTCTCCTTTTACATGTTGTTGCACAGATAATACCATGGTCATTTTCTTGTGTGAATAATTTCCTCAGTGAATTAAGAATTATATATAAGTATAAAGGCAGGGACTAAATCCCTGCCTTTAATGTACTTTATTTGGTGATTAACCTGCTTTTCTGCCTTTTTTGCTTGAGACTACTTTTAGGTGTCTATTAGGTTCTTCACCTATACTTTCACTTGCTAAATTATGCTGTTCTACGAACTCGTGTTGAAGTTTTCTTATTTGCTGTGCTCTTGGTTGGAGTTCTATTGTATCATTAGCTCCGTTTAAGACCTGATATACAGCATTTTTAACTTCTTGTAATGCTATTTCAGTTTCATCAAAGTAAGCTTCATAAAGCTCATCACCTGGTTGTTCCTGAATGTTCAGAGCTTCTTTAATGACTTTCTGAATTTGTGGCATTGTATTAGATTTTACAAAATACACCGGGAGTTCGTAATTTTTGGCAACGTTCAGTATTTTTGCGCCGCCTTTTGCGTAACTCTTGTGAGAAATTACAATATCTGCTTCATCTATATTTCTTGTAACTTCAGCTTGTAAGTTGAGTCTTTCGAGAACTTTATCGACTACAGATCTGCTAACAGCATATATGTAGATTTTCTTGTAATTATCAACTTCTTTTAAGTATTTATCAATATTAAAGTCGAATCTGACTTTGTCAAAAGTTGGTTCTGCTACTTCAACTGGTTCAACAATTTCTTTGACAGTTTTAGTTTTAGGTGCTGAATTGGTTTTTCTGATTTCAGGTTTAATTGGCCAGCCCCTTAGGATATAGTCTACTGCTGCAGTAACGTCAGAATATACAGCGAGTGTATCTCTATCCATAATCTCTACTACCACATCAAATGTTGGTTGTTTTTCTCTCTCAAGAACCGTTTTTTGAGTAGCTCTTCTTCTTGCTTCGTCATCTCCAAGTGTTACGGTGCTAACGCCACCGACCAGGTCAGATAAAGTTGGGTTTTTAATTAAATTTTCTAATGTATTACCGTGAGCAGTAGCGATGAGCATTACGCCTCTTTCAGCAATCGTCCTTGCTGCTTGAGCTTCTGCCTCTGTTCCTATTTCATCAACTACAATAACCTCAGGCGTATGATTTTCTACAGCTTCTATCATCACATCTTTTTGTCTTTCAGGAGAAGGAACCTGCATTCTTCTTGATTTACCGATAGCACAGTGAGGAATATCTCCATCTCCAGCAATTTCGTTAGAAGTATCCACAACAACAACTCTTTTACCGAGATTATCAGATAATAATCTTGCTATTTCTCTTAATTTTGTGGTTTTACCAACTCCTGGTTTTCCCAGGAATAGTATACTCTT
>MFRQ01000129.1:0-5661 GCA_001784615.1 Candidatus Melainabacteria bacterium RIFOXYA2_FULL_32_9 | reverse complement strand
ATTAATGACTTTGAGATCTCCTTTTCTGCAAACTGTAACTTAATTTTTACCTCAATTATATTATACAGCATTTTTTACGTAGTTTCTAGAGATTTATTACTAAATCTGTAGCAATATTTACATATCTATTTGAATTACAGAAAAGGTAAAAATCATTAAGTCCCTTTATATTAAGGAAGAATTGTTTTTTACTTAAATGTTCCTTCTTTGATTTTAGATTTTTTCTATTTTAAATTAAGTCTATTAAAGTGTAATAAGTTGAATATGTGTTGGATTTTAACTGATTATTATATGTTTATCTTGATATATTCCTCCCTATTATCCTGTATGACTTTTACTGACTTATGAATAAGTCAGTAAACATATTTAATCTTAAAAAGCAGCTTGATAAGTCAGTTGCCAAATTCATATCTCACTATAACTACTATCAGAGTTAAATCTTACATTTTTTCTCTCATAAAGTAATGCACCATGAGGATATGCGTTACTTATACATTAGTATAAAAAATATCTAGTCAAAATAAATTATCATTTAGGCTAATTTATAAGATTGTTGTAACAAAACTGTAAAATTCTGATTAATAATTTATTAATATTATGTAATATCAATATTTAAATCTCTGCTGCAAACCGTACATTGCCCTGAGGGAGTTGTGTTAACTTGTACTATAGCTGTTCTTTCTATAGCCGTAGTTCCACATCTTGGACATTTAGTTATGGATTTTTCTCCTACGTTGCCTTTATATATAAAATTAAGACCTTCTTCCTTGCCTATCTCTACTGCTCTATTGATTTTTTCGATTGGAGTAGGTGGTAAATGTTCTAGTTTATTGTATGGAAAGAACCTTGTCACATGCCATGGAGTGTCTTCACCAAGATTATTTGCTATCCAGTGAGCGATTTTTCTTAGATTTTCTTCACTGTCATTTTGTGTCGGGATAATGTTTGTAACCACTTCTATATGCAGTCCCAGATTTTTGGCATGTTCAGTTGTTTCATAAATGCCCCACCAGTTTTTAATGCCGCAAACATGGGTATAAAACTCATCGCTAAAGCTTTTTAAATCAACCCTAAAAGCGTCTAAATATGGAGCGATTGTGTCCAAAGCTTCAGGTGTAATATAACCATTCGTGACATATGCTGTATAATAACCTTTTTCTTTTGCTAATTTCCCTGATTCTATCGTGTATTCAAGCCATGTTGAAGGTTCATTGTAAGTCCAGGAAAGACCCTGGCAATCATTTTTTTCAATTAATTCAACAAGCTCTTGAGGTGATACACAATATCCACCAATTCCCATTCCCTGTCTAAGGAGAATTTCCTCTTCTTTTTTTGTAGGTTGCGATATTTGCCAGTTTTGGCAATGCAGACAGGTGAAATTGCAACCCCAACCTCCTACTGAAAATACTTTTGTACCTGGATGAAAATGGTAAAGAGGTTTCTTTTCAATAGGATCTGCGGCTAATGAGGATATAAGTCCGAATGTATTCAGTTCCATTTCTCCATCAACATTAAGTCTGGAAGTGCATCTTGAGGTAGATCCAGGAGAAATTAAACATCTATTATGACATATGCTGCATTTCACATAGCTATTATCTTGCTTTTCCCACATTAAAGGTTCTACGTTAAATTTTCTCGATTCCATAATCAACCCCACAAAGTTTTAATTGAATATTCTTGCTTATAAAGTTTACTTTGCTTGAATGTAGTGAATGCAGGTAAGATAATCAATTTTATATCTTGATATTACTGACTTGCCTTTTCTGTAGCAAAATTTACTACTATATTTTCTAACCATTTTCTCCCAGTTAAAAAGCTGCTCCAGTCTATCTTTTCATTAGCTGAGTGTATATTTTCCAAATTAGCAAGGCCAATTATAACAGGAATAAAAATTTCTCCTTTAGCATTTTTCTTTTCATTAGCTAATATATGGGTTTCAGCTCCGGCATGGAATGATCCTGGCTGGCAATTCAGGTTATATTTTTGTCCTGCTTTTACAATAACATTGCTTAAAAACTTATCTTCACTTTTTATAAAAGGCTTAAGGTGAACTTTAGCTTCCATTTCAATTTTGATTAAGCCCGAGTATTTCGAGTTTAACTCGTCCACTTGTTTTTCTATATATTTAATGAGCTCCTGTTCATTTTCAGGTTCTGAGCTTCTAATGGAATATGTCTGATAGGCTTCCGTATTAATAATATTTAGGGCTGATTCTCTATTTATAGTATTTAAAATATCTTTAGAATTATATTTTTCCGGAATGGGTTTATCGTCTTTAGCCAGCTGATAAACATCTTTTACTATTTCAGCAATAGAAGTATTTGCAGAGCCGCCAGTATTTACACCGGCATTAATTGAGGTAATAACACCTCTTTTAGGGTCTTTTTTATAAACTCCCTGAGGGATCCTGGTATCAAGTTCTGATAATACCTTGATGGCATTAATTCTTGTTGGATCATCTATATTAATTCCAGAGTGGCCTCCTTTACCTTGGTATACTTTAATATATAAATTAATAAACCCTGCTCCTTCTGAGTCATGTTCTCCTAAGTATTCTCCATCCGCAATAATGGCATATTTAGAATGGATTTTGGATGTATCTAAATTTTGAATTCCGGTCATTCCCATTTCTTCATCACGTGTAAATGTAATTTCAATTGGACCATGCGTAATTTCTGAATCTGTTTTGCTCATATCTATGGCTAAATCAAGAATTGCTGCAACACCAGCTTTATTATCAGCGCCAAGGGTTCTTGTTTTGTCTGTTTCTATATATCTACCATCTTGTGATAATCTAATATTTACAGGTTCAGATCCTCCAACCACATCCATATGTGCAGATAACAGTAATGAGGGCGCATTTTCATAGCCTTTTGATGCTGGAATTTTGGCAATAATGTTTCTATAATCATCGTATTTTGCATCTATGTTGTTAGATTTAAATATTTCAAGAATTTTTTCTGATAAATCCCCTTCTTTTCTTGAGGGTGAAGGGATTTCAGCTAATTTTACAAATAAGTCAACTAATTTATGAGAAAGCCTTAGTTCATTTAAGTTCATTGTTTTATCCTTTCCAGCATATATATTTTTGGCCATGGAAAAATTACAGAAAAAAGCACTAATTAAAAGTATAATAAATAAAATATAATAATATTTTACTGTTTTTTGCAAAGTTTAATTCTCCTTGTATTGTTTAAGACCCGAGATATAAGTTTTAAAAAGTTTGGATAGAGATGCTATTTTATTCTATAATGTTAATATTAATTGTACATAAAGCAGAGAGAAAAATAACGGAGGTCGGGAATGAGTGACTACGTGTTTAAAATAAAAAAGGGTGAAGTTGAAATCGAGTTAAGATCAGATGATTCAAAGTTCATTGAAGAACAACTTGAAAAATGGAGAGAAACCATATTAAAACAAGTTTAATTTTGTGCTTTTATTTAGCGTGAATGGGAAAGGGTTTAATATTGGCATACTATAGCTTTAGCATTAAAAAAGGAAGTTTATCTATTGAGTTAGAGTCAGCTGATTCTGAACTGATTGCTCAGGAAATAGAAAAGTGGTTTGGAGATATTCTTGGATTACCATCAAATAAACCTGTTAAGTCTAAAAAAGTTCCAAACAGTAAAACTTTAGATAAAAAACAAAGCACTGTTAAAGAACAGGAAGTTATTGAAGAAATTCAGAAGCCTGTAGAAGATTTGAAAGTTATTGTTCAGTCAGAAGACCCTAAGCCTGTTATTATTGAAGTTGAAGAATCAAAAGAAAAAGAAATAGTGATTGAATCTATTGAGATTGATGACTCAAAAAGTAAAGTTGCAATACAGGATTTAATTGATGAGGATTTAGATTCAGCTGATATAGATAAGATTAAGGCGCTTGAAGAAGCAATTAATAAATTATCGAAAAAAATAAAACAGGTTAAAAAAGAAGAAATTTTGGTTGAACCAGTTCAGGCTGTACAGAATAAAATTGAGGAAAAAAAAGAACTTATAGAGGATAATAAAGCTGTTCTAGTGGGTGAAGAGGTTCCTGCTGAAGATTATACCAGCACTAATAATGATAAATTCTTTAATATTCTTCAGGAAAAAGTCTCTTCTTTGCCTGAAAAAGTCGGAAAAGTAATTTCGAATTTGTCTAGCGAGGCTTTTAGTGAACCTGCTCCTGAGTCTGGCACAATTGGTGAATTAATTAGTCAAAAGAATCCTCAATCACCTATAGATTATTTGTTAATAACCTCATATTACTTAAAAGAGAATGAAAAGCTTGATAGGTATTCTTTAAAGCAAATTAATTCTAAAATTATAACTTTCACTAAGCAGCTTATTGATCATTCCATAATACAAAATGCGGTTAGTCAGGGGTATTTTGAAGTGGTTCCTGATTTTACAGGCATGTCAGGAGTTACTGAATATAGAATTACAGATGAAGGGGAAATTTACGTACTAAATGAGCTCTAAGAAAACAGTTGCAGTTGCAATGAGTGGAGGTGTGGATAGTAGCACCGCTGCGTTGCTTTTAAAAAAAGACGGTTATGATGTTATTGGAATAACTGGAATAATGCACGATGATGCTTATATAGCATCAGAAAATGCGGCTCAGGTGTGCAATATTCTGGGTATAAAGCATTACAGTGTAGATTTAAGAGATGATTTTAAAAATAGTATTATAAATTACTTTGAGGAAAGTTATAAAAAAGGACTTACTCCAAATCCTTGTGTCGTATGTAATAAAGTTATTAAATGGGGTGCTCTAAAAAAGTATGCTCACGAGGTTTTAAATGCTGATTTATATGCAACTGGTCATTATGCAAGGATAACCAAGGATGGGGATAATTACAAGCTAGTTAGAGCTAATGATGATAAAAAAGATCAAATTTATATGTTATTTAGCCTTACTCAGGATGATCTTGTGACAACTTTATTTCCTCTGGCCGAGTTAACTAAATCTGAAGTGAGAGAACTGGCAAGAGCTAATAATCTTCCCTGTGCAGAAAGCAAGGAAAGTCAGGATGTGTGTTTTATTCAGCCTCCTGATTCGACTCAAAAATATCTTGTGAGAAAATTTGGTGAACAAGAGGGAAATATAATAGATATCAGAACCGGTAAAGTTTTAGGGAAGCATAAAGGCGCATATAAATATACAGTTGGGCAGAGAAAAGGTATTGGTATAGCAGCAAATGAGCCATTATATGTTGCTTCAGTTCATCCTGATAAAAATGAAGTTTATGTTGGTTTTCTAAATGATATATCAAGACTTGATCTTGAAGTAAACGATATAAACTGGCAGCAGGAAGAGTTTAAGAGTGGCGAATTTAGAGCATTAGTTAAAATAAGATATAATTCCAGTGCTAAAGAAGCTATAGTTATACCTAAAGACAATAATTCTGCTATCGTTAGATTTACTAATCCTCAGTTTGCAATTACTCCCGGTCAAGTAGCCGTATTTTATGATTTAAATAATGAATACCTTATAGGTGGTGGCTGGATTAAATAGCACAATATTGGACAAGATAAGAATGTTTTTATCTTATAAACTTATTGGCTGCTGGCTAAAGATATATTAATCGAGTAAGAAAAAATACGTAAGAATTTTTTCTTACTCGATTAATAGCTGGTTACAGGAAGCAGGCTACAAAAATAACCAAAGATTTTTCATCAA
>MFRQ01000128.1 GCA_001784615.1 Candidatus Melainabacteria bacterium RIFOXYA2_FULL_32_9 | reverse complement strand
TTTTATTTTAAGTCTTATATTGATTTCATTTGCTTTATTTCTTAGCCCGGTATTATCACAAAATACTAATGATTATAGGGCTTTATATAGTAAAGCTAATTCAAGGCTGGTTTCAGGCAATTTTAATGAAGCTATTTATTTCTATAATCTTGCTATTCAGCAAAATCCTAAATCATTAGATGCACATCTTGGATTAGGTATAGCTTATAAGGAATCAGGCAGATACCAAGAAGCATATGAAGCTACAATGAAGGTTATTGAGCTTAACCCGTCATATTATCAAGCATATTATAACCTTGGCATAGTTCTTGAAAATCTAGACAGAGCTGAAGAAGCTATAGATGCATATGAAAAATTTCTTAAAGAAATTCCCGGCGCTGAAAGATTTTCTGATGCAAAACAAAGAATATTAAGACTTAAGAAAAAATATAAATAAAAATTAATTTAAATTAATTTTTATAGAAATATCAAATAAATAAGAAATTTACGAATATTTTATTAAGTTAAATGAATTAACTTAATAAAAATGCAAGTTGACAAAAGTTTTCTTGCAAATAAAATGTAATAGTCATCAGGTTAGTGGATAATTAGTCTAAAATTTTGATTATTCAAGAAAAAGATAGAGAGATTCAAGATTGAAGATAAATATTGAAGAATTATCAAATACACCAGAAGGTCAACTTACACTTGAGTTTAATGAAGTAATAAATGAGCTCGGTAATGATCAGCCTGTTGATGGAGAAGTAACTGCCAGGTTAATTCCTAGTGGTGTTCAAGTAGAAGGTCACGTTGAAACAGACATGATGTTGGAATGTGACAGATGTATGGTTAATTATCCTTACCATGTTGATGTGAATATTGATGAGGTATTCATTAAAGGCAATTTATCTTCTGCAAAAGAAATCGAGTTGACTCAAGAAAATTTTGTGGAAGAATTAAAAGGTAGGAATGAAATTGACGTAACAGATTTAATATATCAAAGTATAATACTAAGTATTCCTAGTAAAAATTTATGTCAGGAAGAGTGTCCTGGAACTAAAGAATTTCAGGAGCTACAAATAGAAAAACCTGCTGATCCCAGATTAGAAGTATTTAAAAAACTATCTGAGCAGGAATCAGATGAACAATAAAAAAATAAGAACAATAATAGATAGAAAGTAAGGTGTAAGTCATGGCAGTTCCAAAGAAGAAAACCGGTAGCTCAGCCCAAGGGCACAGAAGATCAAAATGGAAAGCAGAAACCCCAACAATAGCTAAGTGTCAAAATTGTGGAGAAGCTAAACTTTCTCATACAGTATGTGGTTTATGCGGTTATTATGGCAAAGAGCCTGCCAGCAAAAAGTTAAAAGAAGAATAGAAAACGAAAATGTCAATACGGATCGCAATAGATGCAATGGGTGGGGATTATGCTCCGATTGAAATTATCAAAGGAGCAGTAATCGGTGCGAGAGAATATAATGTTGCACTACAACTTGTTGGACCAATAGACATCATCGAAAAAGAACTTAAAAAGCACGATACCAGTGGGCTTGATATAAAATTGACTCAAGCAGATGAAGTTATTGAAATGGATGAGTCTCCTGGTACAGCTATAAGAAGAAAAAGAAACTCTTCTATAGTAATTGCTGTAGATGCAGTGGCAAAAGGTGAATCTCAGGCTTTAGTTGCTGCTGGTAGTACAGGAGCAGCTATGGCTGCAAGTCTATTTGGCCTAGGTAGATTACCAGGAATTGATAGACCGGCAATTGCGGTTACAATGCCAACAATGAAAAAACCTGCTATTATGATTGATGCGGGAGCAAACAGCTCCTGTGAAGCTCATATGCTTTATCAATTTGCAGTAATGGGAAGTATATTTTCAAAGTGTGTGTATGGTGTTGATAATCCTCGTGTTGGTATACTTAATATAGGTGGTGAGTCCGGTAAAGGCAATCCACTAACCCAAAATACATATAAACTCCTTGCACAACATCAGGACAATATTAACTTTATCGGAAACATAGAGGGAAGAGAGTTATTCATGGGTGTTTCTGATGTTGTAGTTTGCGATGGTTTCGTAGGCAATATTACACTAAAAGTTGCTGAAGGCGTTGCAAACATGATAATTAAGATATTAAAAGATGAATTAAATGCCTCTATATGGACAAAACTTGGTGCTGCAATAGCAAAGCCAGCATTTTTAAAATTAAAGAAGAAATCCGATTATGAAGAATACGGCGGAGCATTGCTTTTAGGAATTAAAGGTGTATGTGTAATCAGTCACGGTGGCAGCAAAGCATATGCAATTAAAAATGCAATAAGAGTTGCTAAAGAAGCTGTTGAGGCTGATATAAACGGTAAAATAGCTAATATGTATGAGTTGAATAAAATATGATAAACGGCAAAGAATTAAATCCTGTAAGTATAATTGGTATTGGTAAATATGTCCCTGAAACAGTAGTAACAAATGATGATATAGCAAAAATTGTTGATACAAATGATGAGTGGATTGTTACCAGAACAGGAATAAAAGAAAGAAGAGTAGTAAGTGGAGATGAAACTGCGGCATCACTTGCTATAAATGCAGCTAAAGATGCTCTTGGGTATGCAGGTATTGATCCAAAAGAAATAGACTTAATAATTACTGCAACTTCTATGCCTGATGCACTGTATCCATCAACATCATGCGAAGTGCAAGGTGCTTTAGGTGCGACCAATGCCGCTGCTTTCGATGTTGTTGCTGCTTGCAGTGGTTTAATTTATGGATTAAATATAGCCAGAAACTTTATAATGGCAGGTACATATAATACAGTTTTATTAATAGGTGTTGATGTACATTCCAGATTTTTAGACTGGAATGATAGAGGAACCTGTGTATTATTTGGAGATGGTGCTGGTGCATTAATTGTTAAAAAATCCGAAGATGATATAAATGATATTTTAGCAATAGATATGCACGCTGATGGTTCTAAGGCAAGTGAATTAAAAATCCCGTTAAATGGCAAAAACTGTCCATTAGTAGAGCCTAAGACTGAGAAAAAACAACATGTGGATATGAATGGACGTGAAATATATAAATTTGCAGTAAGAGTTGTACCTGAATCAATTCTTAATGCTATTAATGCAGCTGGATTAAGTATTGATGATATCGATTATTTAATTCCGCATCAGGCTAATATGCGTATAGTACAAGCTATAACAGAAAGATTAAATCTTAAAGAAGATCAAGTAATAGTTAATCTTGATAAATATGGTAATACATCTACAGCTTCTATTCCTATAGCTTTAACAGAAGCTTTAGGAAATAAAGTGTCCACACCTTCAAGGATGGTAATGTGCGGTTTTGGAGCAGGTTTAACCTGGGGAACTGCAATTGTTAACTGGAGAGCTAAAGATAAACGATTAAGCCAATAAGTAACTTAGGTGAGTGAGAATGAGTAAAATTGCATTTATATTTCCCGGACAGGGATCACAATATGTAGGTATGGGGTTGGATTTTTACAATTCCTCAGAAACTGCAAAAAAAATATTTAACCAGTTTAATGAAGTATTAGGCAAAAATCTCTCAGGTATTTGTTTTGAAGGTCCTGAAGAAGATTTGAAACAAACAATTAATACTCAACCGGGTATCTTAGCTGTATCTATAGCTGCTTATTTATTATTAAAAGAAAAAACAGGTATAAAGCCTGATTATGTAGCTGGTCACAGTCTTGGTGAGTATGCAGCATTGTATGCAGCAGGTGTAGTTGAACTGGAAGACGTAATTAAACTTGTTCAAAGAAGATCTGAATTAATGAGCCAGGCACAAGCTGGTAGTATGACAGCTATTCTAGGTATGGATGATGAAAAATTAGCTGAAATGTTAAAAAAAGCTTCAGTTCATGGTATAGTTACCGTTGCAAATTATAATACTCCTGATCAAACAGTAATTACAGGTGAGGTTAAAGCTGTTGAAGCTGCAAATCAAGTTGCTTCAGAAATAGGCGCAAAAAGAGTAATTCCACTCGCAGTTAGTGGAGCTTTCCATTCACCTTTAATGAAAGAAGCATCAGATCAGTTTGCTGATTGGGTAGCTAATTTTAATATCAAAGATGCAACAGTTCCAGTTATTACCAATGTCGATGCAAAACCAACAACTAAAAAAGAAGAATTCTCTTTAAAAATGGTAGATCAAATTTATTCATCGGTATATTGGAAACAAAGCATTAGCTACATGATAGAGCAGGGTGTTGATACTTTCATAGAAATAGGGCCAGGTAAAGTCTTATCTGGTATGGTTAAGAAAATATCAAGGCCAGCTAAAGTATATAATGTAGCAGATATGGCTACATTAGAAGAAGTAATCAATACGTTAAATATACAGGTAACAGTTTAGTATAAGGGTTTGAGTTATGAGTGATATAAAAAAAATTGCTTTAGTCACAGGTGCATCAAGAGGCATAGGTAAAGTTTGCGCAGTAGAACTTGCTAAGATAGGATATGTTGCTATTATCAATTACTATCCTGGCTGCGATGATGATGCAAATTCTGTAGTAAAAGAAATCCAAGAATTAGGCGGAGAAGCAAAAGCCATTGCTGCTGATGTGACTGACAGTGCATCTGTGCAAAAAATGGTAGATGAAATTGTTAGTGAATATGGAAGAATTGATGTTCTTGTTAACAATGCAGGTATTACCAGAGACGGACTTTTAATCAGAATGTCAGATGCAGACTGGTTAAGTGTAATCAATACCAATTTAAACAGTATATTCTTTGTAACAAAACCAGTTGCAAAAGTTATGATGAAACAAAGAACAGGTCGTATTATTAATATGGCTAGTATAGTAGGTGTCAACGGTAATCCAGGCCAGGTTAACTATGCAGCGGCTAAAGCTGGTGCTATCGGAATGACAAAAACTCTTGCAAAAGAACTTGGATCACGTGGAATTACCGTTAATGCTATAGCTCCAGGATTCATTGATACACCAATGACACAACATTTAGATACAGCAAAAATTGCTGAAAGAATTCCTCTTGGTAAATTAGGCCAACCTGAAGATATAGCAGCTGTTGTTACATTCCTTGTAACAACAGGTACATATATAACCGGCCAGGTTATAGGTGTTGACGGTGGTTTAGTGATATAATCTAGTTTTTGTAATTAATAAAGATTTACAATAACTAGATTTAAGTGGACAAAGACGTACGGATTTAACAAAATGATTTGTGATAAAATAAATAAAACTCATAATATGTTCTAGTAGTTAGTGGTTAATAGTAAAAAAGGAGAAAAGAAAATGAGTTCCGCAATATTAGACAGAGTAAAAAAAGTAGTAGTAGAACAGTTAAGTGTTGAAGAATCAGAAGTTACAGCAGATGCTAGTTTTACTGCTGATTTAGGTGCTGATTCATTAGATACAGTAGAATTAGTAATGGCTTTTGAAGAAGAATTCGGTATTGAAATTCCAGACGAAGAAGCAGAAAAAATCATTACAGTTAAAGATGCTGTAAATTACATTGAAGGTCATTCAGCGTAAGAGAAAATTGGTAGATAGGTAATTATGATGAATAAAAATACCAGAAGAGTTGTTGTCACTGGAATGGGAATTGTAAGTCCATTCGGAGTAGGCCGTGACTTGTTCTGGGATAAATTGACAAAAGGTGAGAGCGGAATAAAGCCTATTACCATCACTGATGTAAGCAAACATTCCGTCAGAATAGGTGGTGAGGTAACAGATTTTGATCCGGCTCTCTATATGGATAAAAAAGAAGCTAAAAGAATGGATAGATATACTCAGTTGGGAGTAGTTGCTGCTAT
>MFRQ01000127.1 GCA_001784615.1 Candidatus Melainabacteria bacterium RIFOXYA2_FULL_32_9 | reverse complement strand
CTCTTTGATATGTCTATATTTTAACATATTTTAGTTATGCGGTAATCTTAAACTACAGGTTTTAAAGCAAATTCTGACAAGATTAAATGTGATACAGTAAATTTTAGCTTCAAAGGAAATAATGACCCGAGTCAAGAATTACTTGATTACTTAAAATCTACTGATCCCCTAGAACAAAGAATTGATGCAGTTCTAAAATACCTTAAAGGTGGAGCTGATCCTAACTTTAGGGATAAAGATGGTGTCACTCCTCTTTGTTGGGCCGGAGACAAACTTATAGCAGAAATTTTAGTCGAAAATGGCGCTGACATTGACAATCAAGATAAATACGGCAACACTCCTCTTCACTGGTTTATTTCTAGTAATAATGCTTATATTAGTAATGGGATAATTAATGAAAATGAGGAAAAACTTGCCAAGAATACGAAAAAAATAATCGAATTTTTAATGCTAAGTGGGGCTAATGGGGATATTAAAAATAATGATGGTCGTACTCCTTATGAAATACCATATAGAAACGGAAGTACTGATATGTTATATTTCTAAAACTAAAGTTATAATACAATTAAAGATTTAAAAAATAAGATAAAAAGTTAACCTCCTTGTACAAGATGTATTAGGAGGTTAACTTTTTATCTTATTTTTTAAATCTTTGAAATAACAAGAAAATTTTTCTACAATAAATTATAATTATTATTGTGAGGATTACTAATGTATGGAGAAAAGAAGTTGAAAATTGCTCACTGGATATTTAGTTTAACTGGAATTATTTTAATATTAGGTTTATTCATATCAGGGTGCACAAAAACCACTACTGATAATAATGTTAAAGAAATAGAATTTTGGACACTACAATTATCAGACTTTTCTCCTTATATAAATAAAATCATTGCCAATTATGAAAAGCTGCATCCTGATGTAAAAATAAAATGGATAGATGTCCCTTTTTCTGAAGGAGAAAAAAGAGCTCTTGCAGCAGTAATGAGCAATGATGTTCCCGACTTAATAAATATGAACCCAAGTTTTGGCTCAACATTAGCTTCAAGAGGAGCAGTAATTGACGTAAAGCAGCATATCAGCCAGGAAGATTATGACAAATACCTACAAGAAAGCTGGGAAGCATCACGCCTAAATGATGTTATCTTTGGTATTCCCTGGTATATAACTACTTCAATAACAATTTATAATTCAAAAATATTTAAAGATGCAGGACTAAACCCTGATAATCCTCCAAATACCTACGAAAGTCTAAAACCTGTCGCAAAAACCATAAAAGAAAAGACAGGCAAATATGCTTTTATGCCAAATTTAACTGAAGATGGTCAACTTATCAAGATATTCAATAAATATAATATTCCAATAGTTAATGAAAACAAAACACAAGCACTATTCGATACAAGAGAAGCATCACAAATCTTAAGTTTTTGGTCTGATTTATATAATAACAATTATATTCCGCCTGAATCTTTAACAGAAACACACAGAGCCTCCCTGGAAAGGTATCAAGCAGGTGAAAGTGCAATTATTTTCACTGGAGCTAACTTTTTGAAAATGATTAAAGAAAATGCCCCTCAAATTTATGAAATAACCAGAGTCTCCCCACAAATAACAGGCAGTAATAGCAAAATAGACTTTGCATTAATGAATTTAGTAGTACCAACAAAGAGTAAACACCCTAAAGAAGCTATTGATTTTGCCTTATTTCTAACAAACTCTGAAAACCAGCTTGAATTTTGCAAAATGGCGCCAATTTTACCCTCAACACTAAAAGCAATTAATTCAGATTTCTTTAGAGAAAAATCTGATGCTGATCTTATGGACAAAGCACGTGCGATAAGCGCAAAACAGCTTAACAAAGCCTTAAAACCAATACCTCCATTAGAAAGCCAGAAAGACTTGTTCCAAATAGTAGATTATATGACTCAACAAGTTTTATTAAAACAAAAAGAACCAATGCCAGCATTAGATCAGGCAGTAAAAGAATGGAATAAGATATTAAGTGAAAAGTAAAGTTAATTATTTTAAGTTTTGTTAAAAAGATTTTAACAAGTTTTAAGAAAATTTTACAATAAAGTAATCTAAATATAATTATACTGTAATTTTTAACATTTTATCTATACTATTATAGGCTTTTTTTGAGATTTCTTCTGGGACAATTATCTCGGGAGATTCAGTCTTCAGAGAATGCAATATATCTTCGAGTGTATTCCACTTCATATTTTCACAAATTGCCTTATCAGAAGCTAAAATAAACTTTTTACCAGGATAATCACGAGTTAATCTATCCGTTACACCTTGCTCAGTAGCAATTATGAATTTATTAGCAGAACTTTCTTTTACTCTTCTCATTATGCCAGAAGTACTACCTGCAAAATCAGCCATTTTAATAACTTCCATATGACATTCAGGATGCACAAGAACCTCTGCATCAGGATATTTTAATTTTATATCAGCTATATCATCAGGTTTAATGCGCATATGAGTAGGACAGTAACCATAATAGGATATTACTTCTTTTTCTGGTAATTGCCTTGCCACATAAGCTCCTAAACCCCTATCAGGGACAAAAAGAACCCTGTCTGAGGATAAAGATTTAACTACCTGAACTGCATTAGCACTTGTACAGCAAATATCCGATTCTGCTTTTATATCAGCGGTAGAATTAACATAGCAAACAACAGGTATATTTTTATTACTATCTTTAAATACTCTTAACTCGTCTATATTTATCATATCAGCCATTAAACAACCGGATTCCAATCTTGGCAAAAGCACCTTCTTTTCCGGAGAAAGTATTTTAGCTGTCTCAGCCATAAAAAATACACCTGCAAACACAATAATATCAGCTTTAGTCTTTGCAGCCTGCTGACTTAAATATAGTGAATCCCCAACAAAATCAGCAACTCCATCAATTTCCATTCTCTGATAGCAGTGCGCAAGAATGACAGCATTCTTTTGTCTTTTTAATTCATTAATTTCTTCTATTAATAATGTATTTTGCATCAAACTCTTCCTGCTTTTAGACATATATACAATCCAGATAAATAAGATTATAATCTAGCATAGTTAATCTAGAGCTCATTTATTTAAGTTATAGATATACTTATCCTATATATTGTACAATAACAATAAACCGTATTTTTACACTAACATAATTAATTATTTTTCTGGTTGCTGGAGATGAAAATAATCTTTTCATGAATATACTCGGCTTTCTAAATAATCTAAGAAATATCACAAATAACTCATATGTAGGAATTTCTGTTTCACCAAATTCCGTTCTTGAAGTTGCTCAATTTAACAGTGAAACGAGAGAAATCTTAAAATATGGCAAAACAGATCTTTCATATGATTTAGTCACAAGACAAATCAGTAATATAGGTTTATTAGAATCAAAAATTCAAAAATTATATGCGGAACTGGAAATTCCAACTAATTCACCTGCCGTATTAACCTTACCTACTGTATTAATGAACCATCAGACACTTCCTCTTCAGCTAGAACCAGAAGAAATAAAAACTGCTTTAATATCTGAAACTGAAAGATATTATATATTTAAAAGATCTGAACCCCTTGTTAGCTGGAACAGGTTTTCTTCAAATGATAATGATACTCAAAGTCTAATTTATTCTGCCATACAAAAGGAACAAGTAGATCAGATTGAAGAAATTAGTCATAAATCAGGATTAAACATTGTTGCTATTGAATCTTCATATGCAGCATTAATAAGAGGATTGATTGTAACAGATATTCCAGAAGCTGAAATAACAGAAAATAAACCCTGGTGTGCGCTTATAATTACACCAAACAGCTTCGTATTGATTTCCTTAGAAGGAAATAAAATAATTCAGGTTTCAGAAGAACCCCTGGCAGTAAAATCCTTTAACCCTGAAGACATTTATCCAAATATTGCTTCCCTTTCTATGGGAAGTACATTAAGTAAAAATCCTGAACACATAGTAATAATTAGCAAATCAGATGATGTTTCTGCACAAGTTTTATCAACCTACCTGGATTTAACCTGTAAGGTATCTTTTATAGAGGAAAATCAATATAACAAAATGCCTTTATTTAAAGGCAATATAAATGTCTCAACTACCAGCTCAAACATAATAAGTCTTGAATCTGTCGGTTCAACCTGTTGGGATGCAGAAGATTTTCCTGTTAATTTCAATTTTCTTAATAAAGATGGAGTTGGATCAGGTGCAGGCTTTAAATTAACTATTTTGGGAAAATCCTTTATCCTTACCTCAACTCTTGCAGAATACATGTTAATTGGTCTTATTGCTTTTACTTTCATAATTTTAGCCTCTACTTATATGATATGCTTATCAATAAACGGAAGTCTCGAAAAAGCATATAGAGAATCTTTCACTAAATTATCTAAAATAGAAGAATCTAAACAAGAATCAACAGAAAATCAATCACAACCAACACAAATTAATGCAAATGAACTTTTATATTCTGTTTACGATAAAAATAAAAAAATTCTCCAATCTTATAATGCAATCAGTGAGGTTATTCCTGAAAAACTCTGGATTGAATATTTTGAACTTCATGATAATCTAGCAACTAGCGTTAAAGGAAAGGCTTATTCAGTTGAAGATATAGTAAATTACTACCAAAGTCTTAATAAAACTGCTAAGTTTGAAAATTTTAAAATAGCCTCAATTAAAATAGTTAATCAAAATAGCACTCCTGAAACCAGCAACTCTGAAGTAACAATAGTTCCTAGTAGCACAAATGGAATGGATCTTCCAAGTTTACCTGGCTTACCAACTCTATCTTCACAAAAATATTATGAATTTGTTTTTGGTAAGGAGAAAGCACCAGAAACCAGCAAGACAGAAGGAAGGCCGACTGATATTAAATAGCTATTAATAGCTGGAGTATGTAGAAAATTATGAAAAAGATTATAAGTAAAAACATAATTTATTATTCAGTTACCCTGTTACTATTAATAGTATTTGGTCTTGTTAAATTTGTAGGTCCTGAAATTAATAAAATAAATGACTATAAAAAGAAAATTAAAGAAACTGAATCCAAATTAATAGCTTACCGGAATAAAGTAGAATCAGAATCATTACAGCAACAAAATATTTCTAAAAACATTGCTGTACCTGTAATCATATACTCTTCTCCTTATCCTGGTCTGGACACAGAAAATGCATCCGTAGAGCTTGTAGATCAGATTATAGAAATGATCCGAATTACTCAAAATAGAATAGTTGAAATATCTTTCAATGTTAAACCAGCTGATTCTGCATCACCTGCAAATATATTAAGCTTGAATATGTCTTTAAATTCTTCATATACAAACTTCCAAAATTTTTTACATAAAATCTATACGTGGAAATATCTAGCAGCAATAAAAGATATAACAATTTCTCCCGAGCAGGGAGATCCTAATAATCTCACCGCTAAAATAGTTGTGGATCTTTATATAAATAAATGACCTGAATTGCTAGTGGTAAGATTTGCAAATAATATGTTAAAAGCAACCCCCTGTCATTGCGAGGTGGCTAAGAACCTATCCAGGAAATAAAAAATGTACAACATTAATCAATTTTGTCATTGCGAAGATTCCAAAGGAATCTGTGGCAATCTATACAATATACTATTTAAACCTTAATCACATTAAAGTTATACATAGGCAAGATCCTCACGTCGCTGCGCTCCTCAGGATGACATTGGGTATTATTGGAAGGATTGATAACTTGGAAAAGTGACTATGTCACTCAGGATGACAGTTCGAGAAATTGTATGTCGATCTCTACACTAAGGACGCAATAAAAAATACTTACGCATTTTTTATTGCTCGATTATTTGCTGGTTATAAGAAGTGCCAAAGGCACATATAAGTAGGTAACAAAAAGTTTTCACGTCTTATTATTCAATTTA
>MFRQ01000126.1 GCA_001784615.1 Candidatus Melainabacteria bacterium RIFOXYA2_FULL_32_9 | reverse complement strand
TTGATTGGAAGTTTAGAACTTATGATGCAAGAATTAAGCTAAAAAGACTTTACCCTAGATAATTAATGAATCAAAGCACTAGAGAAACTCGTTTATTATGAAATTTTTGATGATATAGAAAATGCTATAAATAGAGAAAAGCAGATCAAGAAATACAAAAGATGTAAGAAAGATGGACTTATAAATAAAGAGAATCCACTTTGGGAAGATTTTTATAATCAGATTTTATGAGCTCAAAGTATGTGTTTGAGATTCTCACGTCGCAGCTCTGCTGCTCCTCAGAATGACAGTGCAAGTTGTTATTGGAATGATTAAGGATTGAGGTGACTTGGTCAGCTCAGAATGATAGTATATGATACTTAGCTCTTGGAACAAGTCCGAGGGACGGTTCTATGATTATTGCAATGGTTAAAAAGTAAATTTGGAAAAATTGTGTTTTGAGAGTGTGGTTTTATATACTTATTCCCCTTTAAACACGATTTTTCTGGGTTTAACGTCGACCTGATTGCAATAATCAAGAATTGGGCAGATATCACACCAGGGTCGGCCTGTTTTGCAGATTTGTTTGCCGTGCATTACGAATAAAGGGTTTATTCTTATCCAGTAAGCTTGAGGAAGCTTTTCTCTGAGAGCCAGTTCTGTCTGTTCAGGAGTTTTTGTTTGAACATAACCAAGCCTGTTTGAAACCTTATGAACGTGAGTATCTACAGCAATTGCAGGTATGTTATATCCAAGAGCGAGCACAAGATTTGCGGTTTTTCTGCCTACTCCTCTAAAAGCTAACAATCCTTCCATTGTTGATGGAACTATGTTATTTAGCTGTTCGACAAGAATTTTTGCGATTGTCTTTATATTTTCTGCTTTTGATTCGTAAAAGTTTATTGGTTCGATTAGTTCTTTTAATTTTTCAATTGGTAAATTGTTAATTGCTTTTGGTGTATCAGCGATTTTAAATAACTTTTCTGCAATAGGGAAAGTTATCTCATCAAGATTTCTCAGGCTGAGTATACAGGCAACAAGAACTTTAAAAGGTTGTTCTTGATATCTTGCCTGCATAACATGGATGGGATAATAACTTTCCAGAATTTCAAAGATTTTTGGGATATCAACAAATTTTTCCATAATAATTAAGCTAATCTTAAATCTTCTATAGAATGTAAAAAACACTTATAAGATAGTAATATATTTCATTAATCTGGAATTTCCTACAACAGTCAATAAGGTTGTTAATATGAATGAAAAATATTTTGAGATTTATATAGAGAATATGAGCTGTGCAAGTTGTGCAGCAAATATCGAGAGACGGTTAAATGAGTTATCTGGTATTAAGGAGGCTTATGTTAATTTTGGAACTGGTAAAGCTAGCATAAAGTATGATGCTGATACCATTTCAGTGCAGGAAATTATTGAAACCATAAATAATTTTGGTTATGAAACTATAACATCAACCCTGGAATTGCTAATTTCTGATATGCATTGTGCTTCTTGTGCATCTAAAATTGAGAAAAGCCTAAATTCATCGTTTGGAATATTAAGTGCAGGTATCAATTTGGCTAATAAACAGGCAACTATTGTTTATATCCCACAAGCAATTTGTCCTGGAGATATTAAGAATATTATTAAAGATAGTGGTTATACCCCAAAAGATATTATTTTTGAAGAGAAAGAAAAAGAAATAGCAGAACTGGAAGAAAAGGAGTATAGGGAGCAAAAGCGTAAGTTTATATTTAGCCTTATTTTCACTCTACCAATTTTTATTATAAGTATGACTATGCTTGAATTCTCTTTTAGAAACTGGTTACTGCTTTTATTATCAATTCCGGTAATATTTTGGGCTGGAGGACAGTTTTATGGTGGAGCATACAGGGCTTTTATAAATAGGTCTGCCAGTATGAATACTCTTATTGCAGTTGGAACCGGTGCTGCGTTTATATACAGTTTAGCTGCCACTGTTGTTCCAGAATTGTTTGTTACTGCTGGAACAATGCCTGAAGTTTATTACGAGGTAGCAACCATTATTATTACTCTCATTTTGATGGGAAGAATGCTTGAAGCAAGAGCAAGAGGCAGGGCTTCTTCTGCTATAAGAAGGTTAATTGGCTTGCAACCAAAAACTGCCAGGGTAATTTATGATGATAAAGAGCAGGATGTGCCTGTAGAGGATCTAAGAGTAGGTGATATTATCATAGTAAGACCAGGTGAAAAGATTCCTGTTGATGGTGAGGTTATAAAAGGTTCTTCGAGTGTTGATGAGTCTATGATCACAGGGGAAAGTCTTCCTGTAGAAAAAAATGTTAATGATGTAGTTATTGGTGCGACTATTAATAAAACAGGAAGCTTTAAATATAAAGCTATAAAGGTTGGAAAAGATACGACTTTACAACAAATTATCAGGCTTGTAGAACAAGCTCAGGGGTCAAAAGCACCTATTCAACGTTTAGCTGATATTATAAGTGGTTATTTTGTCCCTGTAGTTATGATAATTGCAATAATAACCTTTGTTGTATGGTTTATCATAGCACCTGAGGCTACAAGACTTTCTTTTGCTCTCATAACGTTTGTGGCAGTTTTAATTATTGCATGCCCGTGCGCTCTGGGTCTTGCAACTCCCACTGCAATTATGGTTGGAACTGGCCTTGGAGCAGAAAATGGGATCTTAATTAAGAATGGAATCAGTCTTGAGACAGCTTATAAAATCCAGACAATAATTCTAGATAAAACAGGTACCATTACAAAAGGTGAGCCAGAGGTTACTGACGTGCTCACTAATATGGATGAAAATAGATTCTTGTATTATGTGGCCTCAGCAGAAAAAGTTTCCGAGCACCCTCTGGCAGCTGCCATAGTGAGAGAAGCTGAAAAAGAGAATATATTACTGGTTCAGCCTACAGAATTCTCAGCGCAACCAGGGCATGGGATTCAGGCTATTGTTGATGGTAAGCAAATTTTAGTAGGTAATCAAAAACTTCTTACAGATAAAGGAATTGAGTTTGATTTTTATCTTGATAAAGCTTCCAAACTTGCAGAAGTGGGTAAAACTACAATATTTATTGCAATAAACAATAAAATAGAAGGTTTTATTGCTATTGCAGATACGATAAAACCTGATTCTAAACAGGCTATATCAGAACTTAAGTCTATGGGACTTGAGATAATAATGGTTACAGGTGATAATAAAAAAGCAGCTGAAGCTATAGCTCATCAGGCTGGTGTAGATAGATTTATGGCAGAGGTTTTGCCTGAAGATAAAGTAAATGTGGTTAAAAAAATCCAGGAGGAAGGCAAGATCATTGCAATGGTAGGCGATGGAATTAATGATGCTCCTGCTCTTGCACAGGCTAATATTGGTATTGCAATTGGAACCGGAACTGATATAGCAATAGAGTCATCTGATATTACTCTCATCCGTGGAAGCCTGCAAAGTGTAGCCAGTGCAATAAAACTTTCTAAAAAAACCATAGATACTATAAGACAAAACTTATTCTTTGCATTTTTCTATAATGTGCTTGGTATTCCAATAGCTGCAGGAGTTTTTTATCCGATTTTCGGGGTTCTGCTAAATCCTGCAATTGCGGCTTTTGCCATGGCTTTTAGCTCTGTTTCAGTAGTAACTAATAGTTTAAGGCTAAGAAGGATGAAAGTATAATGGATGCTCAGGAAATTTTAGTCACAACATTAGGAATTTTGGCAATAGGCTTCATTATTTGGTATTTTTTCTTTGTGCCAAAAAGATTAAGTTAATATTTTAATTATTTTTGAGAACATCCCTGCTTTTAACCATTTATTAATGATACAAGATAATTGAGCTGGTATTAAAAATAAGGTAGTGTTATAAAACAAAGTGATATAGAACATATTCAGAAATCAAAGTTTCCTAGTGTCATTGCGAGGAACGAAATGCAATGAAGTGACGAAGCAATCCAAAAAAAGATAGTAATAATATTATTTGGATTGGTGACACAGTCACCTTTTATAACTCATAAATCACTGTAATTAAGACTAAGATTGTAGAGTTTAATGGTGCAGCTTTGCTGCCTCGCAATGACAGTGCGACGATTATCCGGATTATGGCTCTATCACTTTAATTTTTACCATTACCAAAAATAAAAAGTGCTGATTAATCAGCACTTATCTCTACAGGGCACATTTTGAAATGTTTTTAAACGAGTTTTAAAGACATCATTGTAGCCTTTTCGAGCTTTCTCTTTTTTTCTTTACAGGCAGCTTCAATTAGTTCCTGATAACAGGATGCTAAATAGCTACCATCCTCCTCCGGTAAACTTTTTACGCATTTTTTTAATGATTCTCTTGCTTCTTCAAATTTCTTCATTCTGACTAATATTGCGATTTTTTGATCGTAAAGTGAAGGCAGCAAATGTCTTTCTTTAAGTGTGATATTTTCAAAAGCTTTTTCACAGCATTGAAGAGCTTCTTTTTGATGGCCTAATACATCCAAAGTGCCGGCTTTTGAGCCATATGCCTCTGCTGAATAAGGATTTGCGTTAATTGCCTTGTCAAAATATTCTAATGCTTCTTTGTCCTTATCTATACAAAAAAGAATATCCCCTTTTAGTATTAAGGCTTTAATATGATCCGGCTCTACGCTAAGAGCCTCGTTTATTTGTTCTAATGCTGTTTCGCAGTCTCTATAATATATGAAATTATCACTTGCTTCACGGACTAATTTTTCTGCTTTGAGATTATATATTTTCTTATTTTCTTTGCCGTTTATATTATTAACGTTATTTACCGTATTGTTCATTTACTCCGTTTTCCCCAACTAACTAGAGCGCTATATTTACAATGATACTAAAAACCTTTTTTGATCAACATGAATAATGAAACATGTGACTCATGTTAAGTTAAATCATAGCTTTGATTTAGAGAAAGGGGTATTCCCCTATCTAACTTATTTTTAGAATTGCAAATACTCTATCATGCAAAATATCAGAATCCATGGGCTTAAAAAGTTTTCTTAAATCTTCTTAACTCTTGTTAATAAAGCTTAAATAAAAACATGTAACAATTATCGAAAATCCTCATGGTGCATGAATTTTGGGCATGAAAACATATAAGTACAATTGTAAAAAATACTTACATTATGTAAAGAATTCATAAACCCATATTTTTATAGAGATTGCCTTTAAAAAAAAAGTAGTAAAAATGTTTTTACGAAAATTTACTATATCTGATAATTTTATGTTGTAACATGCATGCTACACAGTAATGTGCGCCATGCTACAGTAATCTCATATATATAATTTAGAATGAAAATCTATATATAGTGTAACAAAGCTGGAGGTGGGGTTTATTTAACACTAGACTTGGTGTATATTATTATTGTGTACTACACATATTTGTTAAACATCTTATTTGTAAGGGGAGCAATTTTTTAAGAGGAGAATAGTAAGTGACATCGTATTTATCTGAAGCAGTCGCATTAACTGAAAATGCAAGAACGGTCCTGGCAAAAAGATACTTAAGAAGGGACAACGATGGTATCCCTATAGAAGCGCCAGAAGATATGTTTTGGAGAGTAGCTCGTACAATTGCAGATGCAGATTCTTTCCATGGGAAAGACGGTACACAGATAAACAAAATAGCTGAAGATTTTTATAAGTTAATGACAAATCTCTATTTCATGCCAAACAGCCCGACATTAATGAATGCCGGAAGAGAGTTAGGTCAGCTTTCAGCTTGCTTTGTTTTACCGATTGATGACTCGCTTGATGCTATTTTTGAAGCAGTAAAAAATACAGCATTAATTCATAAAAGTGGTGGTGGAACAGGTTTTTCATTTTCAAGGCTAAGACCAAGAAATGATATTGTAAGATCTACAATGGGTGTTTCTTCCGGACCTGTATCTTTCCTCGAAGTGTTTAATGCTGCTACTGAAGCTGTAAAACAGGGTGGAACAAGACGTGGTGCTAATATGGCGATCTTAAGAATTGATCATCCTGATATTTTAGAATTCATTAATGCTAAATATGAAGGACATAAATTAAATAACTTTAATATTTCTGTTGGTATTACCAACGAATTTATGGAAGCCGTTTTACACGATGAATATTATGATTTAATTCATCCTAATACCAAAAAGTCTGTAAAACAGCTTAAAGCTAAAGAAGTTTTTGATGTTATAGTAGATCATGCTTGGAGGAATGGTGAACCTGGTATTGTTTTCCTTGATAGAATCAATGCTGATAACCCAACTCCTAAATTAGGCCAAATTGAATCTACAAATCCCTGCGGTGAAGTCCCATTATTACCTTATGAAGCTTGTAATCTTGGCTCAATTAACCTCGGTAGAATGGTTAAATATAATGAAGAAAACCAGCCTGAAGTGGATTGGGGTAAATTAGAGTATATAACCAAATTATCTACCCATTTCCTTGATAACGTAATTACTATGAATAACTTCCCGTTACCTCAAATTGAGGAAATGGTTAGAAATAATAGAAAAATTGGTCTTGGAGTTATGGGTTGGGCTGATCTTCTTATGGCTATGAATATTCCATATAACGCTGAAGAAGGTACTCAACTTGCAAGACAGGTTATGGAATTTATTGATTATCATTCCAAAGTAAAATCAGTAGAACTTGCTCAGGAAAGAGGTAAATTTCTTAACTTTGAAGGTAGTATTTATGATGGGAATGAGTTTCTCTATGAGAAATATAAAGGAAAATCCGCTGGCATTATTTCTGGTGAAGACTGGAAAGAACTTGATGCAAAGATTCAAAAATTCGGTATAAGAAATGCTACAACTACATGTATTGCTCCAACTGGAACAATTAGTATGATAGCAGGAGCTTCTGGTGGTGTTGAACCTTTATTTGCATTGACATTTGTTAGAAAAGTAATGGATGGTACTGAGTTACTTGAAGTTAATCCTATATTCAAGGATGTTGCCGAAGAAAAAGATTTCTACAGTGAAGAGTTAATGAAGCAAATCGCTACTAAAGGAACAATTCATGGAATAGAAAGTATTCCTGAAGATGTGCAAGAGGTTTTTGTAACTGCTCATGATATTACTCCTGAATGGCACGTTAAAATGCAGGCAGCTTTTCAATTACACACTGATAATGCTGTTTCTAAGACAGTAAATTTCACAGAAGAAGGAACACGAGAAGAAATTGCAGAAACATATTACCTTGCTTATAAGTCAGACTTAAAAGGAATAACAGTTTATAGAAATAATAGTCGTTCTTATCAGCCTATGAGTATTGAGGTTAAAGGTGATAATAAAGACCAATCTTCTGAAAGTGATCAAGCTAAGTATTCAGAAATTGCTGCAAAAAATGCTGTTACTCCAAGGCAAAGACCTAATTTAACATACGGTCTTACTGATAAGATACAAACAGGTTGTGGTCCTCTTTATGTAACTATTAATGTTGATGAAGAAGGATTATGTGAAGTATTTGCCAGAATGGGTAAGTCCGGTGGATGTGCAACCAGTCAGGCTGAAGCTACAGGAAGAATGATATCTCTTGCTTTAAGAGCAGGCGTTGATATTACCTCAATAATAGGTCAATTAAAAGGTATCAGATGTCCTGCACCGGCTGTTGGAAAAGGTGGGGTAATACTTTCCTGCTCAGATGCGATTAGTAAAGTATTAGAACGCAACCTTGAAAAAGCTTTAGGTGCTTTATCTATAAACGGTGATGCAGAATATAGTGAAATATCTTATTCACAAAGCTCAAAGGCTGATTTAGGGATATGTCCTGAATGTCCTGAATGTGGTCAAATGTTAGAATTCAGTGAAGGATGTGTTCTCTGTAAGAATTGTGGTTTTTCAAGATGTAGTTAGCTTTTAGATAAAATCATAGATGATAAAGCCTCGAAGAAAACGAGGCTTTATTTTTTTAATAAAAATAATTTGTATTTATAAATATAAAGAACTATTAAGCGTAATAAGGGTTTTATGAAATTTTCTTAAGAAAACTTAAAATGGCTGAAAAGTAATAAAATGATGAAAAACCTGTCTAAACTATTTTTTATTTTTAATATAATCTAAAAGCTGTAATGAATTTACATAGGCAATATGATATAA
Organism: Candidatus Melainabacteria bacterium RIFOXYA2_FULL_32_9; assembly: GCA_001784615.1. Lineage (NCBI taxonomy): Bacteria > Bacillati > Candidatus Melainabacteria > Candidatus Melainabacteria bacterium RIFOXYA2_FULL_32_9. The sequence goes on along the minus strand of MFRQ01000126.1, from coordinate 2,003 downwards.
TATTTAAAAATAAATAAGAACAAATTGGGAAACACCGGTGTTAATCCGGGGCTGTGCCGCAACTGTATTGATTCAATGAATCTAAGCCAGGATACCAATTAGTTCAACCAACTCACTCTTGCGAAGCACAAGAAAGGAGATAGATGAGATGAAAAAAATAATTTGAAATTTTTAAGGAATTCTTGTAATTCCTTTTTTGCGTTTTTAGGTAATTATCTAAAAATCTTTGAATTATTTTTTTAACATTAAAGGTCATTTGGTTTTATTTAAGTATTTATTATTAGAAGTAAAGGAGAAAATTATGAAAAATCAAAAAAGACAATCTAAGATCATTGCTACCCGTAAAAGCTGTTCAGCTGAAGGTACAGGTCTTTCACATTATATTCTAATGGACAAAGGAGCTAAGAAATAATGGTTTCAAAGCATGAATTTAAGGCCCCTTCTAGGGGTCTTTCCCTTAACTCAGGAAATGGACCAAGTTTAATTCCTGTAGACATCAAACATCCTAACTATGTGGCTTTAATTGAGCCAGATACTGCATTTTGGTCATTAGTAGAGAAAAGTGCTTTAGCTGATACTTTAGCTGATGCTGATTTTATTGATGCATATAAACAAAAGGCTGATAGATTTGCAGATGAAATTCAAAAACTCCGTTTTGGATTAGCTTTAAATGCTGTGTATGTGAATCCTACAGCGCGCTGTAATCTTAATTGCACCTATTGTTATATCCCTCAGGATATGCGTAAATCTGGGGTTGATATGACTAAGGATCAATTAATACAGTCATTAACTAAACTCCGTGATTACTTTAAAAAAGTGATGCCTGAAGGACGGCTGCCACAGATTATTTTCCATGGTGCAGAGCCTTTACTTAATAAAGAAGCAGTTTTCCCTGCAATAGAACAATTTAAAAATGATTTTCGCTTTGGAGTTCAAACAAATGGAGTTTTACTTGATGATGAAGCGATAGAATTTTTAGTAAAACATGGAGTTGGAATAGGACTTTCACTTGATGCACCAATAAAAGAAGTAGCGGATCGTACCCGTAAAACCTGGAGTGGAGAAAGTGTATACGAAAACACCCTTAGAGTTATGGAAAAACTTAAAGGTTATGATGGGTATAATGTGATTTGTACCGTAACAAAAGAGAATATGGCAAATTTAACAGATGTTGTAGACTTTTTCCATGGTCAAGGTGTTCCAGCTATTATGTTAAATATGGTACGCTGCACATTACCACCGGCTCGTGAAATAAAACCAGATGATCACGAAGTTGCAGAATACTTCTTTAAAGCTTTAAACAGAACTTATGAATTGTACAAAGAAACTGGACGTAAAATAGTTGTTGCTAACTTTGCAAACATTCTTGTTAGTATTTTAGCACCAATGGCACGTCGTTTAATGTGTGACATTTCACCTTGTGGTGGTGGACGTATATTCTTTGCTCTGGCACCAGATGGTGGTATGTTCCCTTGCAGTGAATTTATAGGTCTTCCAGAATTCTGTGGTGGTAACCTTTTTACAGATGATATTGATGAAGTGTTACAAACTAAAGAATTTAAGATGGTTACTGAGCGTAAAGTTGAAGATATAAATCCTTGCAACAAGTGTGCTATCAGACATTTTTGCGGTTCCCCATGTCCTGCTGAAGCTCATGAAATGCACGGTGATATGAAATGTACAGGTGCATTTTGTGAATTTTACGAAGAACAAGTTCGTTATGCTTTCAGGCTTATAGCTGATGGAATTGCAGAAGACTTTTTATGGCAAGAATGGGATAAGGATACTGAAACCATTTTTGATTATCAACAGCTTGAGCTTGCTAAGTAAGGACAGCGAAAAAATCATTAGTGGATTTTGAAGTCTGTTGGCAAAATAATAAAAGGGGACTGATCGTCCCCTTTTATTGCGTCCTTTAATCTTTGAGGGTAAATTCCCCGCAGCTCTGCTGCGATAATGATAAAATGAGGGAATGAGTAAATATGTTCATAAAGCGCATAATG
>MFRQ01000125.1:14536-18339 GCA_001784615.1 Candidatus Melainabacteria bacterium RIFOXYA2_FULL_32_9 | reverse complement strand
CAGTAGAGGCTAGTATGCCTATATCCGGCACAATAGCTGCATCACTAAATGGAAAACAATCGCAATCCGGGGTTATATTCATTAAGAAATTAATATATCCAATCTTATTTTCTTTTCCTTTAACTGCTCCGTAAGCATATTCTGTCATTTTTTCCATAAATGGCACGATTTCTGTCGCCCAGTCTATTTCTATTGCACGTGATAAGCATAAAGTTATACATTCACAGCAGCCTTCACAAAGCTCCTGATCAATTTTAGCTTTTTGATTCTCTAATGATATGGCTTTACCTGGACAAATTGTGATGCATCTTCCGCAGCCTACACAGGTTTCTTCCATAATAACAGGTCTTGGGGAATGTTGGTCTCTTTTTCCTTGAAATGTTGCGCAACCCATTGCAAGATTTTTCACCGCACCGCCAAAACCAGCTAACGGATGACCTTTAAAATGTGATAAAACAATCATACTGTCAGCATTAACTATATCACTTGCTATTTTTACAGTTTTAAACTGCTTTTTATTTATTTCTACATTAGTTATATTCTGGCTTTTCAGGCCATCAGCTATAATAATTGGGGCTCCTACTACTGTGTAATTAAATCCATGTTCTATTGCAGTAATACTATGATTTACAGCATTATGCCTGCTGCCTATATATAGAGTATTGGTATCTGTCACAAAAGGGTTACCGCCGGCATTCTTTACCTTGTCTACTACCTGTCTTACAAATACCGGATTTATATAACCGTCATTTCCTTTTTCGCCAAAGTGGACTTTAATTGCAGTAAGATCATTCTTTGAGATAAAATCCTTAAATCCTGCTTTGTCAAATAGCTTTTGGATTTTATTTATTTTGCTTTCCTTTTCACTACGTGCTCTTAAGTTTACAAAATATACTTTACTCATCATAATCTTTCTTTCTACAAATTTCCTAAAATCATATAAATCTAACAATAACCTAATAAATTTCTAACAAATAATATGTATTATTATACTAACCAATAAAGTTCATTACAAATACAAGCAACATTATTGGTTTTCCCCAAAAAATACTTGCTCTGACGACTCTTTTACTCTCTGCTAAAGCCCTTGACATAATTTGCAGAAAGTGAGCACTTTAAAAGTGCTCTTTTTTATTTTAAGTAAGCAAGAAAAGTTTTTAAATAAAATTATAAATGTCATCCCGAATTTATTTCAGGATCTAACTACGTCTCAACTATAAGCTATAATTGTATAGATGCCGGACGTATTCCGGCGTAACATCAGTGGGTATTTTTTCTTTCCCCCTTAATTTATATATTAGCAAGATGAGTAAATTATATTTATATTTAAAATTAATTAGGTAGTTTGATATATTTTAGATTAAACTTTTTTATTTTATTTTTTAGCAATCGCAAGTATTTTATGCTTTTTTGCTTATCTGCGTTGCTCCTCCAAATAAATTATTTAATCATATAACTACTTGCAAGAAATTCATGTTTGTTAATAATTAATTATTACCTGAAATCATCAGACACATGAGGAATTACTTGTATGATATACCCAACAAACTATAATGGTTCACAATTTAAAGGACAATTTGATATAGAAAAGCTTCCTGAAAAGAAATTAAGAGGGATTATCATGGATATGAGTCCCGAAACTGTAGATAAAATAAGTAAAATATTACCTACTATCGAATCAAAAGTAGAAAAAGCATTACCCGAAGATGATAAAATTGAATTTAAATTATTTAAATCTTTCTTATTCGGTGACAACAGGTATAAAATAAAATATATACCGGGTGAAGAATCAAGAAAGCAGGGTGCAAAACCTATAACCGAAGAAAATTGGCCTCATAATATTGAAGATACAATTGATTTTGTTAAAGAAATAATAAACAATGCAGGAGCAAATAACTCTGCTACTGAGTTTTTTAATAAAAATACAGATAAAAAGCTGGATTTATTTGCATAAATCCTAGTATAAAAGCTTAATTTTTATATTTAAGGACAGCGAAAAAAATACTTATGGATTTTTGTAGCCTGCTTCCTGCGCGAAGCGGGAGCTTTGCAAGCTCATTCTTATTAACCGGCAAATAATCTAGCAATAAAAAATACTTAGAACAAGTCTCAAAAGTAAAAAATAATATAAAGATTATTCTTAAGGAAGCCTATGCTCCATGTAAGTTTGATGGTGACACAGTCACTTTTCTAAGTCATAACGAGGTGGCACAAAGTGCTAACGTTGTGATCCTACCGATTTTGAATAATTGTTTTTAATTGTAAAATGGATGGATTGCCACAGATTCCTTTGGAATCTTCGCAATGACATTTATACACTTTTTGCTTTTGAGACTACTTGTACGTATTTTTTATTGCGTCCTTAATTTACTTAAAACAGAATGTTCATTACTGAAAATCGCCGACCTTATTAGGTTGTAATTTTCATTTGAAGAGCTATAAATATTAAGTTTCAAATGAAAAGTAAGGAGAACGGTAATGAAAAAGATTCTATTTATGCTGGGTTTGGCACTATTAATAACTCAGCCTGCACAGGCACAGCTTCCTGGTGCAATGGGTTCACCAGGTATTCCTTATGGGTTCTCTATTCCAAGTCAGGTTGTTTCACCTGTATACGGTTTTTTTTATGATCTTCCTCAATATAGCACTCCTCAATACGGTGTACAGGCTTCACCAATTGTGACTCCAAGACAATTTGGGGCTAGAAGTTTTCCAGTTCCTGGAATAACAACTCCTCAACAACCTGGAATCATACAACCTGGAATTACTGTATTTCAACCTGGTTTTGGCCAATTAGGGCAACCATCCTTTCAACCTGGGATCGGGGTTACTCAACCTCAGATTACAACACCAGGCGCAACTACTACACAACCAGGTTTCTGACAGTAATTGAAGCAGATAATATTTTAGAGAAACTTTTAAAGTATGAAGTGCTGATCTACTTTGAATAATAGCTTTTAAAATGGATAGATTGCCACAGATTCCTTCAGAATCTTCGCAATGACAATTGTACGTTTTTTATTTCCTGGATAACCACTTTTTTATATGGATTATATAAATAGATTCATGTTTGAGTTTTCAGCTAGGGTTACGTAGCTTGCTACTCCTGCGACCTCTATCCCATCAACCAACTCTTCTAGTTTTAAACCCATAACATCCATTGACATCTGGCATGCAATTAGCCTTATTCCCTGATCATTAGCTTGCTGAATCAAATCCTGTAACGTCGCTACGTTTTTTTGCTTCATTACATGCTTCATCATCTGTGTTCCCAGTCCAAACATGTTCATTTTAGATAAAATCAACTTATCTGCGCCTTTTGGCATCATAAAACCGAACATTTTATCCAGAATGCCTTTTTTAACTTTTACAGGGTCAGGTTTTCTTAAAATATTTAATCCCCAGAATGTAAAGAACATTGAAACGTTGCTTCCAGAAGCTGCTGCGCCGTTTGCTATTATGAAAGAAGCTAATGCCTTATCAAGATCATTGCTGAATACTACCAGAGTTTTATTATTCGCTGATAGTCCTGATTTATTATGATCTTGTTTACCTGTTCCTTTTTGAATTTTGGCTTTTATTATTTTATTCTCGTCTTTTACATCTATAAGTGTGTTGCCTGTTGAATTACACCATGATTCTATGTCTAATTTAAAGCCCGGATCTGTTGTTTTTACTTCAACAATGTTTCCTGTATCCAAATTTTCAAGCTCTTTTGCAACTTTTAAAATTGGTCCCGGACACTGTAAGCCGCAGGCATCTATTTCAATATATTTTTCTGAATTTTCCATTATTGGCCTTAT
>MFRQ01000125.1:12226-14521 GCA_001784615.1 Candidatus Melainabacteria bacterium RIFOXYA2_FULL_32_9 | reverse complement strand
ATGCTTTTAGCCCTTTAGTACAGTATATTATTATTCTCTTATCCCTTGGAATTTCATTAAGTCTGCCTCTTATTTCTTCTAAAGGGATATTATGAGAATTGTCTAACTTGCCTATAACCTGTTCTTCTTTTGTCCTTACATCTAAAAGGAAATCATTGTCGTTTAAATTATTAATCTCATCTAAATAAACAGGTTTTATTTTTCCTGTGAGTATGTTTTCAGCTACCATTCCTATCATATTTACAGGGTCTTTTGCTGAGCCATAAGGAGGAGCATAAGCAAGTTCCAGCTCTACAAGGTCATGTACTGTCTTTTCAAACCTCAAACTTGTGGCTAAAACATCAATTCTCTTATCGACTCCATCCAGGCCGACTATTTGTGCGCCAAGTATTTTTCCTGTGTCAGGTGTAAATAACAGTTTTATAGTCATTGGAAAAGGATCTGGGTAGTATTCAGCGTGTGACATACCTTGAATATAAGCAGCTAAATAAGGAATATTATTTTTATTTAGCTGCTTTTCACTATTACCTGTTGATGCAACCGTTAAATCAAACACTTTAACAAGTGCGGTTCCCTGCGTTGCTTTATAAATAGAATTAATTCCACATATATTGTCTGCAACTATTCTTCCTTGCCTATTTGCAGGACCTGCAAGCGGTATTAAAACCTCATTGCCTGTAATAAAATCTTTTACTTCTATCGCATCACCTACAGCATAAATATTCTCATCAGAAGTTAGTAAATGATTATTTACAGTTATTCCACCTATTTTTCCTATTTCAAGCCCTGATTCTGCCGCAAGCTTTACTTCTGGTTTTACTCCTATAGCTAGAATTACAAGATCAGTCTCAATTTTGTTTCCACTTTGCAGGCTAATTATAAGCTTTTCCTGCTTATCAAAAGACTTTACACCATCACTTAAATGAAGTTTTACCCCTTTCGATCTTATATGATTTTGTACTTGAGCTGCCATTTCATAATCGATCTGGTTTAAAACCTGTTTCGACATCTCAATGATTGAAACATCCAACCCTAAATGTGACAGGTTTTCTGCCATTTCTATACCTATAAAACCGCCTCCAACTACTGTAGCCGTTTTCGGAGAGTTCTTTTTTATATAATTTTTAATTAAATCAGCATCTGTAAGATTTCTCACTGTAAAAATTCTACTGTCATCTATGCCTTCAATAGGCGGTTTGATAGGATAAGCGCCTGGAGATAAGACTAATTTATCGTAATTTTCCTCGTATTGAGCACCAGAGGCCTTATTTTCTACAGTTACAGTTTTTTTATCTCTATTTATCTTAATAACTTCTGATTGTGTTCTTGCTTCAATATTTAAGAGGTTTTTTAACTTTTCTGGGGTTAAAAGTATGAGTTTTTCTCTGTCTTTTATCACATCACCACAATAATACGGAATGCCGCAATTGGCAAAAGATATATGTTCTCCTCTTTCAAAAATAATTATCTCGGCTTTTTCATCCAGTCTTCTGAGTCTTGCTGCAGTACTTGCACCACCAGCCACTCCACCTATTATTAATACCTTCATAATTATCTCCTTTGTTAATTAATTTCCCGGATTGCTTTCATTGGGCAAAATGACACGCATTTCTTGCACATTACGCATTTTTCCTGATCTATTACAGGTAAATCATAACCAATCTGTATAATTGCGCCAGTAGGACAAACTTTTACCGCAGGACAACTGTGATTTTGAGGGCATCTTTTTTCATCCACTTTTAACATTTTTTACCTCTTAATTATAATATTCTAATAAACCAATATAGTTTTTTAAAAATTTTTGGTAATATCCATTACATAACTTTAGTTATCTACTATAGCCTTTGAATCAATTAGACTTAGTTTAAAGTTATCAGTTATCGTTGGAGCACTACTAAATTTTTAAGTAAGTTGTGTCTATTTCTGGTGGGAAGTTAAAACTTAAATTACTTGTCTGATAAGTCAATTACACTGAAGATTTTTCTAACTTCATCGCTAACAACTCTATAGCAAATTTGATTTCCTTTTCGATAACCTTCAATAATACCACTATTTTTTAAAATACTGATATGCTGAGATATTGTAGGTTGCGGGATTTTAAGATTTTCTGTCATTTTAGTCACATTACACTCATCTTTGCTGATTAATCCCATAACAATCTGCAATCTGGTTGGATGAGCAAGTGCTTTAAATTTTTCTGCCAACTGTTCAATACGTTCTTTGCGCATACTTTTAACCTTTGTTTTTATAATATTATTATATTCAAATATTAGCATATACTAATAATTTATCATT
>MFRQ01000125.1:9110-12133 GCA_001784615.1 Candidatus Melainabacteria bacterium RIFOXYA2_FULL_32_9 | reverse complement strand
AATGACAAAATTGATTAATGTTGTACATTTTTTATTTCCTGGATAGACTCTTAGCCACCTCACAATGACAGTGTAAAGTAATCAAGAGTGAAATACTATCACTGGAATGATTAATGACCGAGAAAAGTGACTGTTTCACATCGCGATGGTAGTGCGTATTATTGGAATGATTGATGACTAAGGAAAGTGACTATGTCACTTCTTTTTTAATACTGATTTATTCCACCATTTGGATTCGTAATATTTAATTTTTTCTTCTAATTCTTCTACTTTTATCTTAAGTTGTTTATTTTCTGCCTGAACTCTCAGGTACTCGTGCTCTTTTCTTGTTTCACTGTCAATAAGCAGCTTTAACTGACTTTCTGACTCAATTAGTCTATTAGCAAAATCTTGTATTTGATGGTTGGTTTTTTCAGAATAATCTAAAACCCTTGTTAATATTTCTTCATAAGCTGGTTTATTAAACTGGTTTACTTCAGGTTGATAAACCTCTTGATCAACCTCTTGATTTGGTTTATTAAACTGGTTTATATGTTGAACAACCTGTTTAATTGAATTTGTTGTTTCAATTAATTGTTTTATGTCGTCATCACTTAAAAATATAATCTTTGTTAAACGGTTGTTTATCAACTCTTTTGTTGTCTTTATATTATAATTTTTATCTCTTTCAAGTTTATCAACCTTTTTATTTGTCGCTTGAACTGAAATTTTTAAAATCTTTGAAAGTTCTGCAATAGTATAAGCTTTAACCATTTTATTAAACCCTTTATAAATTGTTTAACAACTGATTGTGTGTTTGTTTTACCATGTTGACAAGAGTGTATCATAAGTACTAGCATGTATACAAAATAAAACTTGCCTTTTTGAAGCAAGTTTTTACAAAAACTAGATAAAATAAAAAACACCTCAGAGGGTGTTCTCTACAAAAAATCCTTAATTATATTTTAGCACTCCTCTGCATGGTGTCAAGTTGTGTTGCTTAAAATTTAGACATTTGGAGGAGTTTTGTAGATGTTGCCAGAAGCTAGTTGTATTAAGATTAATAGCTTTAATTTGTCTCAAAGTATTACGTTTAAGAAGCTTTTTAGTAAAATTGAGCTGTCAGCCTCTGCCAGGTTGATTATTCATTGTTTAGTAGCTCACTGGAATCCTCAAAAAGGACTTGTTTTTCCTAAGCAGGAAACCATTATGGAAGAAACAGGGATTAGGAGTAATAAGTCTATTACTCAGGGAATTGAGGAATTGAAAGCTAAGAAGTTAGTTTTAACTACTAAAAAAGGGACTAAGTTAAATTATTATTTTACTAATGTTTTTTTTGAGCTTGTAGAGGTTACGGGTTTTAGCTGTAAAAATTACATGGATAAAGCTGTAAAAAATACAGGTACATGTCATGAACAAAAAAGAGAACAAATAAATAACAAGGTTTTAAGTTTTCAAAATAAAGGGGGTTATGATAGGCCTGACGGGCAAAATTATGTTTCTGTCGAGTCTACTAAGAAGTATATTGATGAACAAAAAAAGGTGAAAATAGGATCACCGTTAGATTATACTTATGAAGAGGCTAAGAAGTATTTAGAAGAACTTCCCGATCTTTTGCATAATTCGTTTTTTGCCTGTGAACTTCGTAAAAAATGGGGATTGTGAGATTATTTGCTTTGCTCAAAATGACAGTGGACTAAGAAAAGTGACTAGCCATACATAATAGTAGCAGTATTATTGGAAGAGTTGATGACTGATGACAGTGACTATGTCACCTGGTGATCTGTTTTGTATAATTGTTTTTAATTGTGAAATGGAAAGATTGCCACGCAAGTACGATTATTTCTTAAAGCCATGAAACATGGCTCACAATAACAGTGTGTATTATTGGAATAATTGATGACTTAAGACAGTGCGAAGCACCTCGCAATGGCAGTGCGAAGTATATTTTAATGACGTTACTCTGCATAATTAATTGAAAGTACTAGTGAATTGACACATTAATTGGGAAAAGTCATTATATCCGTCGCTGTTGTTTCAAAAATTGACACGAAACAAAGGATCCTACAGGAATATAATGAAGTCTTTAAAATAAAAACATATCCTCACACTCTTTTGTTTGTAGGTAGGGTTGTGTAAGGATATGTTAGTTTTATTTGCGAAAGGAGTTTTTTAAAGCAGTTTTATTCGTTGTTTTCTTCTTGTTTTGATTTATTGTATATAAAGTCTTCGATTACGAATTCGCAGATTTCTTTGAAATTTTCTAGAATTTCTGTTAATTCTTTGCTCATATTTACGCTCCTTTGGGTGAGGGAACTATTATATTTATTCAATATTTTTTTAGGATTTTCATCTATCATTAGGTGTAGATCTATTGTTTTTTTAAATTAATGATATTATTATTTTCTCCCAAAAATTCTGAAGGCAGGTTATTAATTTCTCAATTGTGCGTTAGGTATTTAAGGGGGTAATAAAAATTCTCACTGATTTGTCATGCTGAACTTGTTTCAGTATCTTCTAATATTCGCTTTTAGCTTTTATTTGCAAACAGGTTAGATCCCGAATTTATTTTGGGATGACATTTTGATGGAACTCAAATAGTTGCAAACTTACGGGGGAAGCTGGAATTATGGATTTTAAGGTTTCTTTTGATAAGCTGGATGAATTGGATAAAAAAATTGTTGCTCTTACGATTCAGGAAAAAACTAATTCTGAAATCGCTGATTTAACAGGTTTTTCCAGCGGGTATATTAAAAAAAGATTAGCTTTTTTGTTTAAAAAATATAATGTGAAAACCAAAGTCGGGTTAGTCAGAGAAATATTTAAGTTTGGATTTTGCAATCTTAGTATTTAAAAATAAAGGATATTAAGCCTCATGTCTTGAAACCATTGTTTATAAGTGTTTTGGTTGATTCGTCAAAAGTGCTGCTATATAAAGTAGTGGCCGAATGGATACTAAATTTGTGGCCATTTGGTCACAATTTGTGGCCACACGGCCACCACTTTATGTGCTATAATTATTAACATAGAAAAGAAATCAGGTA
>MFRQ01000125.1:8100-8828 GCA_001784615.1 Candidatus Melainabacteria bacterium RIFOXYA2_FULL_32_9 | reverse complement strand
AATGCAGAACTGTTTAAAATCGTTCCAACCAAAGAAAATATCCAGGATGAATTTGTTTTATATCTTGAAAAATGTGTGATTTGTGAAAAGCCTGTTCTTGAAATCAAAAGAATGGATGATATGGGCAACTGTCTTGAACCTATCAGAATCAGGACAAAAAATATTCAAAAATTCCTTGATTCTATGTCCGTTATCTGGAAATCGAAGAAAGTTGTTCCTATGAATACTCCTTATTCTAAGTTTTCTCTTTACTATAACGAGTATGGAGTCAAGAAAAAATGTCACCAGAACATCTCAAATCTTCAACTTGGCAGGATTGAAACAGATCCTTATATGGATTTGAAAACTTATAAAGAAAAGAAGTTTGGTATTGCTAATTGAATGCTGGAATTAATGCTTTGAGATTATCTGAGTCAAATCTGTTGGGTCAATGCATTGACCCAACCTACAGACTGTCTTTACGATTAATACATTGAGATTGCGACGCAAGTATGATTGATGCTGATTGTCGATGTCTCATGGCTCGCAATGACAGTGTGCGTCATCCTGAAAATTAGTGAAGGATCTCTGAGATTCTTCGTTTCACTCAGAATGACAATGAGTGTTACTGGAAGGATTGATAACTTGGAAAAGTGACTCTGTCACCTCAGAATGACAGCGGGGTATCACTGGAAGGATTGATGACTAAGTAAAGTGACCTTGTCACAAAAATAGAGCAAATTTTGCTC
>MFRQ01000125.1:6698-8058 GCA_001784615.1 Candidatus Melainabacteria bacterium RIFOXYA2_FULL_32_9 | reverse complement strand
ACTATTAAAATTGAAGATAAAAAGAGGTATGGTATTAAGGAAAAGGTTACCATTTTTTTCCTCCCAGACATAACTAATTTTATAATAATAATAAATTTATACTTAGGCAAGCTTTTTACATGGATAAGTTGCTCATTGATTAAATTAGGTTTTAAAAAGCTATAATAATAGGAAATTTTTATTTTATATTTTGTATTAATAATACTTTATAATTCGGGATAGAGTTGAGATGACTAAAAAAACTGAAAAAAAGTTTAATACAGTTACTTCTCTCGATGTTCTTTTGAGTGATATTATGAGTCAAATCAAGATTATTACTCAGGATGAAAAAGATGCTCCTTATACGAAGCTTATAGAGCTATTTTTTAAGGGTATTGATTTAAGAGAAAAGATTATTAATCCTAAAAAGCAGGATATTTCTGATCCTGAGGTTAATGTGATTAAAGGAATTGATCAGGAATTGATTTAGTTTAATTTAATTAATGTTTTTGTTGTTTTAATTATTGAAATATGGATAGATTGCCACGCAAGTATGATTGATACGGACTATCCACGATTCATGGCTCGCAATGACAGTGCGCATTATTGGAATGATTGATGACTTAGAAAAGTGACTTTGTCACCTTGCAATGATTGTGCGTATTATTGGAATGATTGATGACTGAGAAAAGTGACTTTGTCACCTCGCAATGATTGTGCGTATTATTGGAATGATTGATGACTAATAAAAGTGACTTTGTCACCTTGTAATGACATTGTGTATCACTGGAATAATTTTGACTTGTGACAGTACGAAGTACCCTCAGAATGATAGCGGTATCATTGGAGGGATTAATGACTTGTGAAAGTACGAAGTACAGAGTGTTTTATGGAATATAAATTACTTAAAGCGCAGAAGGAATTTCTTGAAATTCCTCATGACCATTCTCTTGATGTTGTCCTTTATCAGGGTGGTTTCGGTTCTGGGAAGACTTTTAGTGGGGCTCTTCTTGGTATTTTATTATGCCGTAAATATCCAGGCATTAGAGGTCTCGTTGGTGCCCAGACTTTTCCTGTTGTTAGAGATACAACTCTGGTTCAATATTTTGAACATCTCGATAATTTAGGCTATAGAAAAGGTGTTCATTATGAATATATTAAAACTGAGGCTAAATTGATCTTCAACAATAAGTCTGAAGTGCTTTTTAAGTATTTTGAAGATGATAAAAAGCTTAAATCCTTAAATCTCGGTTTTGTTGAAATAGAAGAAATGTCAGATGTCCCTGAAAGCACTTTTAATATGCTTCTGGGTCGTTTAAGACAAGCAGGGATTCCAAAATACAGGTTATTTGGTCATACGAATCCGGAAACAACAAAAGGT
>MFRQ01000125.1:3788-6660 GCA_001784615.1 Candidatus Melainabacteria bacterium RIFOXYA2_FULL_32_9 | reverse complement strand
TTACAGACTCATAATTGCGCCTACTACCCAGAATATTTTTCTTCCTGACGGGTTTGTTGACAATTTAAAGCAAACTTATGACCCTGAATATTTTAGAATTAATGTTCTCGGTGAGTTTGGCGATTATTGTAAAGGGTTGATTACTAAAGGATTTTCTAAAAATAATATTAAAAATATCAATTATCAAGTAGATTTACCCTTACATATATGTTGTGACTTTAACGTTGATCCTATGTGCTGGGTATTGGCACATAAAACTGACAATAAAGTCTTCTTTTTTGATGAGGTAGTCCTTGAAAATACCAATACAGCTTATGCTATTGAAGAATTTCAATCCCGTTATTCGTCTCATAAAGGTGACATCATTATAAATGGTGATGCTTCAGGCGATAATAGGTCGGCAAATTCTGAGTTTACCAATTATGTAATTATGAAAAATAAACTTGCTGCTTTCGGTTTTAAAAATGTTAGCGTGCAGATAAAGAGTTTTAATCCGCCTATTAAAAACAGAATTGCAGCCTGGAACGCTAAAATAAATAATACTGGCGATGAAATCGGGATTTATATTTCTCCAAAATGCAAATGGCTCATATATAACATCGAAAATCTCAAGTATAAAGAAGGTACTTCTTTAATTGATTTGCCTTCTCATTCTCAGATTAAAAATAATAAAAGTCTGAAATTTCTTGGCCATCCGTTTGATGCAGCCAGTTATTTAATAGATTTTTACTGGCCTGTCAGGCTTGAATAGTGATTTAATTCTTGTTGTTATTGAGTATAAGGGAGTCTGTTATATGTATGTAACTATTAATGATGAGGGTTCTCTGGAGGTTTATACCGAAGAAAACGATATTTGCTACATTTGCTCTAATATGGACTCATGTCCTCTTATGGCATCGCTGCAATGTGAAATCGCTATTCTTCGCTATGACAGCTTGAATGTTGAGGATTGCGGTTTGTTTAAAGAGTTTTCTATTGATGATTTGATTGCTGATTTGGCTAGTTAGTTGGGTTTATTGAGTCAGAATATTTGACCTAACCCACTACTACTTGCTGATTTATAGACGGTGCGCACTGCGCACCCTACTTTTTAGATGCCGGAACTTTGACTCAATACCGCTACAAGCTAAATGATTAGAGATTGCCACGCAAGAATAATTGATACTGGTTATTAATGTTTCATGGCTCGCAATGACAGTGCGTAATTTGTAAACCGAAATTGAACGATATTAATTAAAGAAGGAGTTTTTTATGCCTTATAAATTTGAGTATCACAAAGAAGATAAGCCTAAAAAGTTGTCTCAAGAGAATCAGGATAAATTGGCCGGTTATATCTCAGGAAAATGGGATAAATGGGATGAATTAAGACGCCCTAATCTCGATATAATCGATGCTGTTGCAAAGGCTATTTATCCTTCCAGAAAAATATCAGGTAAAACAGAGATTAATATGCCTGAAATATACGAAATTAAAGAAACTTACAAAGCTCACTTATGGAAAAGCTGGTTTTCTACTCTCGATACAATGTTTGATGTTCAGGGAAAATCCAGAGATGATCACTATAGAGCTACACAACAAAAAGCAGCTCTGGTTGATGCATTCAGAGAAGTTGATATGGTTTCTAAGCTTGAAACAGGCCTTGATAACTGGGTTACTAAAGGCGAATTTATTGCTTTTATCAACTGGAAAACTAAAGTTAAACAGGTGAGAAGAAAGGAATTGTATCCTGATTATGAAAATTTCGAAGCAGAATCAGAACCATCTTCAGACGGAGATGGAATCTCTGAGGATTTACAGACTCAGGCTGAAGTTGTTACTGCGCAGGACAAAACTCCAAAACTTCTTCCGGGTTTTGTCGTTAAAGATGAAATTATTTATGATGGGCCTGACCTTACAATTGTTAATCCTGAAGCTTTCGTTTTTGAGCCTTCGAAAAAAGATAATTTCGATGCGTGTCCTAAAATATATCGCTCATGGGCTACTTACGATGAAATCGCGTCTAACAAACTCTATTTAAACCATCAGGAATTAAAAGATCTGTGTGATGAAAATAGAGAAAATTCAGATAATAAAGCTATTAAAGGTGATCAAATAGAAATTCTTGAGTATTGGGGTAATATTAAGCTTAGTGATGGGACTCTTCTTGAAAACTGGGTTATCACTGTAGCAGGTAGAAAGAACATAATCAGGTTTGAGCCTAATCCTTTCATAATTAATCCTTTTGTGTTCGCTTCTTTTCTTGAAGATCCTCAAACTAGTCGTGGAATTAGTCCTTTGTACGTAGCTTTACCTCTTAATGAAGCTTCTACAACTATATTAAATCTTCAGTTAGATGCTTTAAAACTTATAATTAACAAGCCTTACCTTGCCCCTAAAGGCGCTCTTTCAGGTAAAATTAATATTAAAGAAGGTGCAATAATTGAATATGATCCTGCTTTGATGCCTAAAGAACCTGTGCCTCTCGATTTTAAAGATGCTCTCGTCGGGTGGGATTTCCTTAGATACTTTGAAGAGAAAATAGAATCTTCCACAGGTGTCTTTAAATACATGACTGGCGATACTCGTGGGTCTTCAGCCAGAACGGCTACAGAAGCAACAGGCTTGATGCAGGCTCAAAGCACTCGTATTTCTAAAGAAATAGATATTCTTAACTTTAGGGTTAAAATACCAATCATTAGAAAAATCGCTGAACTTATGTCTAACTTTAGTTTTGACATTAAAGAAATTAAAATTACCAGACATAATGGTGATATTGATTTTGTGATCATTGATGAAACCGTAAGGCAAGGCAATTATGAATATATTATAGGAGACACAACCGCTATTTCTGAAAGAAAATTCAAGCTCAAAGAAAATCTTGAAATCCTTCATG
>MFRQ01000125.1:0-3781 GCA_001784615.1 Candidatus Melainabacteria bacterium RIFOXYA2_FULL_32_9 | reverse complement strand
AAAACATCCTGAAATTGCGCCTAAAATAAGGTGGATTGAAGTCATGAAATGGGCTTTTGAACAGCTCGGTTCTGCTGATCCTAATATGTTTATTAGAGAAGATGTTATTTATTAGTGAATTGTTGGGTCTACTACTGTTATTTTGGGACTGGCATGGTGCGCTGGAAAGATTGCCACGCAAGTATGATTGATGCTGATTATCGATGTCTTATGGCTCGCAATGACAGTGCGTGTCATCCTGAACGTTAGTGAAGAATCTCAAAGATTCTGCGCTTCACTCAGAATGACAGCGGGGTATTATTGGAAGGATTGATGACTAAGAAAAGTGCCTCTGGCACCTCAGAATGACAGCGGGGTATTATTTGAAAGATCGACGACTTAAAAGGGTGACTGTGTCACCTCAGAATGACAATGCGTATTATAGGAAGAATCGATGATTTAAGACAGTACGAAGCACCCCATAATGATAGTGGTGTTATTGGAATGATAGTTAGCCAATGACAGTACGAAGTACCTCCCCTAATAAAGTCATTCCTGGAATGAACAGGTGAAACTCCGGAAGTTTATTCCTTTTGAAATTATATCGCCTATTTATTCCTGGAATGACAATTTTCTTTTTTATAGTAAATTGATTATATATTTACTATTTATGGTGAGAGAAAATGAAAAAATTAGCATTAATTATTATTTTTGCATTGGTTGTTTTACCTGTTTTTGCTCAAGATAATGACACAATAAAAAAGTTATCTATAAAAATTCAAGAAACTCAGACAATTGTAAAACCTCAACAGCTTGCCAGAAAGCAAACAAAAGATTATAAAGTTGTAAATAAGCTTTCTGAAAGGGCTTTTCAGGAATTAAGTATAAAAGTAGATGTTAGGCCTTACAAGTTTTATGAAGATAGGTTTAACTCGAAAAATATTGAAAATAAAGAGTTTTATTACGAATTAGTGAATGAAGATAAGATATTTAGCTATAATCAAGGTAAATTATTTAATATAACTCTGTTTTCAAAAGATGAATATCCCTGCGTGCTGTACGCTTACAGTTATCCTGAAGGTAATTTAAAAAAGATTGCTGTTGCTGTTAAAGAAGGACAAAGTTATGTCTTTAATCAATATGGCGAATATATTGATTTTGAAGCATATTTGAATAACTTACAAGAAAAAATAAAGAAAAACTGGTATATTTTCAGGTATCGTAATAAAAAGCTTGCTAAGATTTTATTTACTATTGATAAAAATGGTAAACTCCTGGATTACAATGTGATTGAGTCTTCAGGCAGTAAATCTTTCGATGATGATGCAATTGCTGCTATAAAAACAGCATCACCTTTCGATCACTTGCCAACTGCTTGTTTAGAAGATTTTATAACGGTTCAATTTACTTTTGAAATGAATAAAAAGCTGTCTTTAAAGTTAAAAAGATAGTTTTTACACATATTAATTTCATTAAATATATATGAGGTCTGATGGATATGGATTATCAGGAGCTTTATGCTAAGTATCAGCTTGCTGTTAAGCTTAGAGAACTTAGTACAGACAATAATTTTAAGCTTTTAAAAGAGGTTTTTACTCAGAAAATCCTCTCAAATATTTCACTCTCGGCTCAGAATAATATTATTTCTTATCTTTCAGGTATTAAAGAGGTCTTTAATTATGTTGATTGCGAAGTTGAGAAGATTAATTTCTATAGAGATGAGTTGGATCAGATTTTTGCTGAGAAAAATATTTAGTTTGAGAGCTAAGGAACAAACAAAAAATTATTGCGTATTTTAAAACGCAAATCTGTCATTGCGAGCGAAGCGAAGCAATCCATTAAATAATGCTATAATTTGGATTGCCACGTCGGGCTTTCAGCCCTCCTCGCAATGACAATATCACTTTATGCGTAAGTATTTTTTGTTACCTCCTTAGTTGACGGTGGGTAAGTAAGGAAGAAAAAAGTTTTTACCTAAAATTATAAAACAGTGGAAATGTCATCCCGAAGTGCTACGCACGTAGTTATCTCCCAAATGTTTCTATCGCGGAGAAAGTGGTGCAGCTTTGCTGCTTTCGGGATCTATCCTGTTTACTAATAAAAGCTTAAAGCGTTAACTATACAGATGCCGGAACACGTCCGGCATGACATCAGTGAGTATTTTTCTTTCTTCCTTAGCTAGATAATTCTATAAAATTATTGCTTAAGCCAGGTACTCACCTTACTTATATTCATAATTCTATGCTCGCCGGTTGTGGCGTTTCGTCCTGCCGTATCAGGGACGTTAATTTGTGGTGCGTTGCGTTGTTACTTTTTAATAATGACTGTAAAAGGCTATTAGCCTGTCATTATACTGACATCGTTAAAGGAGTTTTTATGGACAATCAAGAATTTAACACCATTAATGAGAACACTTTTGAAGAAAGTTCTCAAGATTTTTTCAGCTCTGAAAATCAAGAGCTTCAGTTTGAAGATGAAAATTCTTCTCATCAAGTACCTTTAGCCGCTTTAATTGAAGAAAGAAAGAAATTTCAAAAGCAAATTGAAGAAGAAAAAACACTAAGACAACAGTATGAAAATGTTTTAACAGCTCTGGGACAAGATTCTTCCAGTAAGACTGATCCTGTTAGCTCGTTAAAGTTTCAGTATGAAAATATTCTCAAAACTCAGGGGGAAGCAGCAGCTAATATATGGCTTAATCAGCAAATGGTTAACCAGTCTTTCGCTGTACAATCAGAAAATCAGTCTGTATTAAGTGAAGTTCAGGATAAATATAGAGATATTTACGCTGTTCCTGAGGTTAAGCAGGCTATCGATGCTTATTTAAAAATGGATATGGACCCTACAAGAAGTTTGAAAGAGCAAGGTTTTACGGATGCTGTTGAATATATTTCTTCCATCTATAAAGCCGGTTATGAGTCTGGTATGAGGCTTAAATCTCAAAATGATACAGCTAAATCAAGAATGGGTTCTTCTGTTACTTCTGGAATTCCTTCTATAAGTTCTGGGAAAGTCTTTAGTAGAGCTGAAATCGCTTCTATGAACGCAGAAACATTCTCAAAATATGAGAAAGTCATTTTCGATCAAATGGCTAAAGGTTTAATTAAGTAATTTTCAATTTTGTTGGCTCAAGCAGGCTTGACCCAACCTACTACTGCTAATAGATGCCGGAACAAGTCCGGCATGACAGTGCGTGTTATTGAAAAAGTTGTTAATCAATGACAGTGCCAAGTACAAAGTAAAATGAAAGGATATATTACTATGCCACAAGATTTATCAAATTTTATTCCTGAAATATGGTCAAAAAAATTATCAGTACTCCTTGATAAATCAGGAGTTATGATGCAATGTGTAAACAGAGACTATGAAGGTGAGATTAAAAACTCAGGTGATACAGTTAATATCAGAACTTTTGGTGATGTTACTGTTAAAAGTTACACTGGTTCAATCACTTACGATGAATTAACCTCACCTACACAGCAATTACTTATCGATCAAAAGAAATACTTTGCTTTTAAAGTTGATGACGTTACTAAAGCTCAGTCAAATATTGATATAATGGCTGGTTATCTTGATAGAGCAAAAGTTGCTATTGATTTAGCAAAAGATACATTTTTACTTGCTAAACACGCTGATGTTCCTTCAGGTAACATTGTAGGAAGTGAAACAACTCCTATTGCTATAGATAAAGATAACATTTACGCTAATTTTGTTGCTCTTGGTAAAGCTCTTAAGAAAGCTAACGCTATTGCAAAAGGTCAAAAACCTTTCATCATCATTAATCCTGATATAGAAGCACTAT